>CAITDH010000201.1 GCA_903891045.1 uncultured Desulfobulbaceae bacterium
CATCCTCCATCAGGGCAAAATTGCCGAGATGAAGACCGGTGAGGGTAAGACCCTGACCTCCACCCTGCCCACCTATCTCAACGCCCTCACCGGAAAGGGGGTTCATGTGGTAACCGTCAACGATTATCTGGCCGCCCGTGATGCTGAATGGATGGGCAAGGTGTATCAATTCTTAGGCGTCAGTGTCGGGAAAATTATTCATGGTCTGGACGATGTCGCCCGTCGGGCCGCCTATGCTGCCGACGTCACCTATGGAACCAACAATGAGTTTGGTTTTGATTATCTGCGTGACAATATGAAATTTGAGATGAGTGATTTCTGTCAACGCGGATTTAATTACGCCATTGTTGATGAGGTCGACTCCATCCTTATTGATGAGGCCCGGACGCCGCTTATTATCTCGGGTCCGGCGGAGATTTCAACCGAGCTCTATAACAATGTTGACACGATCATGTCGCATTTCCATGCGGACGAACATTATATCGTTGACGAAAAGGCCAAACAGGTGGCCCTGACTGAAGAAGGGGTTGCCTTAGGTGAACAACTGCTGGAGGTCGAAAATCTGTACGATCCCTCCAGTATTGAGCAACTGCATCACCTGACCCAGGCCTTGAAGGCCCATTTCCTTTTTCAGCGTGACGTTGATTATATTGTCAAAAACGGTGAAGTCGTCATTGTCGATGAGTTTACCGGCCGCACTATGGAAGGCCGGCGCTACAGCGAAGGTCTGCATCAGGCACTTGAGGCCAAGGAGCATGTTGCCATCCAAAAGGAAAATCAGACCCTGGCCTCCATCACCTTTCAAAATTATTTCCGCATGTACGACAAGCTCTCCGGAATGACGGGGACCGCCGACACCGAGGCCCCTGAATTCAAAAAGATCTATAATCTAAGCGTCATCATCATGCCCACCAACCAGCCCATGGTCCGCAAGGATTTTGCCGATGTGATCTATAAAAATGAGGCGGCAAAATATCGGGCAGTGGTACAGGAGATCAAAAACCTGCATACCGTTGGCCAGCCGGTCCTGGTGGGAACCATCTCCATTGATGTGTCCGAGAAGATTTCGGAAATGTTGAAAAAAGAAAAGGTTCCCCACGAGGTCCTCAATGCCAAACAGCATGATCGTGAGGCCGAGATTATCGCCGGCGCCGGCCAACTGGGCAAGGTAACCATTGCCACCAATATGGCAGGCCGCGGCACCGATATCAAGCTGGGGGAAGGCGTGCGTGAAGTGGGCGGTCTGCATATCCTTGGTACCTCCCGCCATGAATCCAGGCGTATCGATAACCAGTTACGAGGGAGGTCTGGACGTCAGGGCGACCCTGGATCCTCACGTTTTTACCTCTCGCTTGAAGACGACCTGCTCCGCATCTTCGGTTCAGGGCGGATCGCCGGAATCATGGACAAACTGGGCATGGAAGAGGATGAGCCCATTGAGCATAACATGATCTCCAAGGCCATCGAAAATGCCCAGCGCAAGGTGGAAGGACATAACTTTGATATCCGTAAACACCTGCTTGAGTATGATGATGTCATGAACAATCAGCGTGAGGTTATCTACCGCCAGCGACGTGAGGTCCTGGCTGGTGAAGATCTTGTTGCTGTTGTTAAAAACATGATATCCGACCTGATTGATACCGTGGTAGAGGATTTTTCTCAAGAGCGGCGGGCCTCAGAAGATTGGGACTGGCAGGATTTTGACAAACGAATGCTGGAAACGTTCAACATTCAGCCGGAATGGACCGAACAGGATCGGGCCGGCATGAACAAAGAGAGCTTCCGGGAAAAATTGGGTGAACTCGTTGCCAATGCCTACACCGCCCAGGAACAAAGCAACTCCGTGCCGGTACAGCGGCATCTGGAGCGGGTGGTACTGTTGCAGATGGTTGACGAGCTCTGGAAAGACCACCTCTTGTCCATGGATCACCTGAAACAGGGGATCGGGCTCAGGGGTTATGGCCAGAAAAATCCTTTGATTGAGTATAAAAAAGAAGGGTACCACCTGTTTATGCGGATGATCGAGATGGTCAAAGAACAAACTGTTTCCACCCTGATGCGGATCCATGTGGTCCAGGAAGACGAGGTTGCACGCCTGGAAGAGGAACACCGAAAACGCCAGGCCCAGGAGCTGCAGTTAAACATGGGAG
>CAITDH010000202.1 GCA_903891045.1 uncultured Desulfobulbaceae bacterium
ACCATGCGTATGGCCCAGGGGTATCAACGGGTGCTCTCCGGACATTTTCAGGAAGAGGAAGACCGCTCCTGCAGTTATGTCCTTGAAGATCTGGCTAAAGAGTATCATCTCCCCATGTTCAAGGCCCATGATGCCTTCGAGGATGCGATGCAGACGGCCTATCTTTTTCTTTTTCTCCTCAAGAAATTCAGGAAAGGTGGGCTGTTGACCTTAAAGGATATCTATCAGGCCGGAAGGGTCGGAAACATGTGGTATTGATTCTCATAAGATTGTCCTGCTTTACGTGGAAGCGGCGATAATGCACTTGACGCCATGTAAAATAAGACTATGCTATAAAGTTCTTTACCTTTTCAAGGTGTCTGGTATGTTTTTATGCGGTTGTTTACAAAATAAATAAATTAACTCTTATAAAGAGAAGGAGAAAATAATGGGACAAAATTATTTCAACAGTCTGTCGTTGCGCCTGCAGCTTCAGGAACTTGGTCAGTGCCGGTTTATGGATTCTTCCGAGTTTGACGGGGTTGAGGCCTTGCGCGGCAAGAAGATCGTGATTGTCGGCTGCGGCGCTCAGGGGCTGCATCAAGGGCTGAACCTTCGGGACAGCGGTCTTGATATCTCGTATGCCCTGCGCGAGGCGGCCATCAGTGAGAAGCGGCAGTCTTTCAAGAATGCCAGTACCAACGGTTTTACCGTGGGCACCTTTGAAAAGCTCATTCCCAAGGCCGATCTGGTCATCAATCTGACCCCGGACAAACAGCATACCAAGGTGGTCACGGCCATCATGCCGTTGATGAAGAAAGGCGCCTGTCTTTCCTATTCCCATGGCTTCAATATTGTGGAAGAGGGGATGCAGATCCGTGAGGATCTTACCGTTATCATGGTGGCCCCTAAGTCTCCCGGCACCGAGGTGCGGGAAGAGTACAAGCGTGGTTTCGGGGTGCCCACCCTGATCGCGGTTCATCGCGAAAATGACCCGCAGGGGAAAGGCTGGGAGATGGCCAAGGCCTATGCCTGCGGCACTGGGGCGGATCGTGCCGGAGTGCTGCAGTCCTCTTTTGTGGCCGAGGTAAAGTCTGATCTTATGGGCGAACAGACTATCCTTTGCGGGATGCTCCAGGCCGGTTCTCTTCTCTGCTTCAACAAGATGATTGAAAAAGGGATCGAGGCGGGTTATGCCTCCAAGTTGATCCAGCATGGCTGGGAGACCATCACTGAGGCCCTGAAGCATGGCGGGATCACCAACATGATGGATCGCTTGGCTAACCCGGCCAAGATCATGGCCTTTAGTCTGTCTGAAGAGTTGAAGGATATCCTGCGGTCTCTTTTTGAAAAACACATGGATGACATCATGTCCGGTTCCTTTTCCAAGACGATGATGAAGGACTGGGCCAAAGATGATGTTAACCTTCTGAAATGGCGTGCGCAAACAGCCAAGTCCCCCTTTGAAAAAGCGGTTTCCACCACGGCGGTTATCCCGGAGCAGGAGTATTTTGATCATGGCATCCTGATGATCGCCATGGTCAAGGCCGGAGTAGAGCTGGCCTTTGACACCATGGTTGCTGCCGGCATCAAGGAGGAATCGGCCTATTATGAGTCCCTGCACGAGGTGCCGCTCATTGCCAATACCATTGCCCGTAAAAAGCTTTATGAGATGAATGTGGTTATCTCGGATACCGCCGAATATGGCTGTTACCTTTTTGCGCACGCGGCGGTGCCTATGCTTGCTGATTTTATGAAGAATATCGACACGGATGTGATCGGCAAGGGGCTTGCCTCGCGGGATAACGGTGTTGATAATGTCAAGCTCATTGCCGTCAATGAGGCGATCCGTTTCACCGGTGTTGAGATGATCGGTGAGGAGTTGCGCTCGTATATGGGGTCGATGAAATCTATCTTGTAAGATTTTTTAGTGGGTGATTGTTTGTTGAGAGAAGAAGGAAAAAGAGGAGCAGATTCATTCAGGTGTGCGCAACAAGAGGGTTGTTTATCAATTCATGGGAGGAGATGGAATGTCAAAACGCGAAATGAACTGGGCTGCTATTGATACGGATCCCCGGTTTCAGGAGTTGCACCGGAAGAAGACATCTTTTTTGTGGGGGTTAATGCTCCTGTCGACAGTTTATTATTTTATGTTACCAATTGGCGCCGCTTATTTCCAGGATTTGTTTAAGATCAAGGTCTGGGGTGTTGTCAACGTGGGTATCTTGTTTGCGCTGTCAGAGTTCGTCGTGGCTTGGACAATTGCCTTTGTCTATTCGCGGAAAGCGAACACCGAATTTGACATCATGGCACAGGCAATCATCGCTGATGCGCATAAACTGGGAGTTTGAAATAATGAAAATTCTGAATACTTTTGCATTCTTTGCTGCAACATTCTTGGCCAGCAGTTCGGCATTTGCCGCTGGTGGTGCTGTTGCCGATGAATTTAAATGGATGACCTTTGCGGTATTTGGCGTCATCATTGCCATCACTATGGCCATTACCTTCTGGGCGGCACGAACGACCCATACCACTTCTGAATTTTACGCTGCCGGTCGTTCGGTAAGCGGGATTCAGAACGGTTGGGCGATTGCCGGTGATTACCTGTCCGCTGCGTCTTTTCTGGGCATTGCCGGTTTGATCTCGCTCTATGGATTTGATGGATTCATGTATTCGGTGGGCTGGTTGGTGGCCTATATTACCGTGTTGCTGGTGATTGCTGAACCGTGCCGGAATATCGGTAAGTATACCATGGGCGATATCCTTGCCTTCCGTAATGATCCCAAGAAGACCAAAGTCGTGGCAGCGCTGTCCACCATTACCGTGTCCACCTTTTATCTGACGGCCCAGATGGTCGGCGGTGGTGTCTTGATCAAAACCCTCATTGGGATTGATTATGAAATTTCGGTGATTGGTGTGGGCCTCCTGATGTTGGCTTACGTGGTATTCGGTGGCATGAAGGCCACCACCTGGGTCCAGATTACCAAGGCCGTGTTGCTGGTAATGGCATCCCTCCTGTTGGTATTTCTGGTGTGGTCACCGTATGGTTTCAGTCTGCCGGCGTATTTGAAGGCCGTGATTGGTGATGACAAGGTTATTGCCCAGGTTGCCAAGCTGCTGGGCAGTGCGGCTGCCACCATGAGTAAGGAAGAACTGGGGCAGCGTTTTCTCGAACCTGGTCTTTTTCTGAAAAATCCGATTGATCAGATCTCACTCGGTATGGCCTTGGTGCTTGGCACCGCCGGGATGCCCCATATCCTGATGCGTTTTTTTACGGTCCCTTCCGCCCAAGCCGCGCGTACTTCGGTGATCTGGGCGATGGCGATTATCGGTGGTTTTTATGTATTGACCCTGTTTCTGGGCACCGGCGCCGCGATGTTGGTTGGTCCGGCCAAGATTGCCGGTATTGATCCAGGTGGCAATATGGCTGGCCCATTGCTGGCGCAATACCTTGGTGGTGGCGCTAACTCTTTGCTGGGTAATTTTTTCCTGGCCTTTGTTGCGGCAGTGGCCTTCGCGACGATTGTTGCGGTGGTAGCTGGTCTGGTGTTGGCCTCTGCTTCTGCCATGGCGCATGACATCTATGTCGGTGTCATCAAGGGTGATCGTGCTTCGCAGAAGGAGCAGGTTGTGGCTGCACGCGTTTCCTCGCTCATTGTCGGACTTATGGCCATCACTGTTGGTATTCTGGCAAAAGGCCAGAATGTTGCTCATTTGGTAGCGCTGGCCTTTGCCGTTGCCGCCTCGTCGAACCTGCCAGCAGTCTTTTTGACGCTTTATTGGAAAAAGTGTAATACCACGGGTATTATCGCGGGCATGCTGATTGGTTCCATTACTGCGATTGGACTGGTAATGATTTCTCCCAATATGACTTATCCAAAGGCTGTACTGAGTGCGGCCAAGAAGGTAATGGAGGGTGAGCCTGCCGTTGAGGCCAAGGCTGCCATCCTTGGAGAGGGTTTGAAGTGTGAGTTGTTTGCTGTTTGCCCGAAGGCTGAGCCTGCTAAGCCAGCTCAGGCGGCCAAGCCAGGTGCCCCGGAGAAGAAGGCTGGACTTCAGGCAAAGCTGGCGATTGCCACTGATGCTGCCGAAAAGGCGAAGATCGAGAAGGATATTGTTGGACTGGATAAGACAATTACCAAGGCTGAGGATGATTTGAAGAAGTTTGCAGGCCAGACCACAAGCATGATGGGCCTTGAAAAACCTTTCTTCCTGTTGAAAAATCCAGGCCTGCTCTCAATCCCGCTTGGTTTTTTGTGTGTTATCCTGTTCTCTCTGGTGACCCGTGACAAGCGTGCCGAAGAGATGTGGGACGAATTGTATGTGCGTCAGAATACCGGTATTAATGCTGAAGGTGCGAATGTGCATTGATATGTGATCTGTATATTATCTGAAGCCCCTTGGCGTGAGTCAAGGGGCTTTTTTTTTGACATTTTATGAAAAGAGTAAAGAGGGAAAAAGAAAAAAGGGTAGCGAGAGCGTTATAAAGTTTATACTATTCTTTTTGTCTGGGTGAAATTCAAACTATTTACTTTTTTCGGTTGATTAAAAAGATATGGCCATCTCGCTGTTACGACCTGAACATTGTTGCCTTCATATTATTGATCCGCAGCAGAGCTTGATGGCTCATATTCATGAGGCTGATCGGGTCATTGCCAACATTGTCCGACTGATTGAATGCGCCAGAATCTTGCAGATGCCCATTATCGCCAATACTCAATATAAAAAAGGATTGGGGCCGTATGTGCCTGAACTCGAAGAGATGATGGCGGGTATTCCTCGTCCCGATAAAACCGAGTTTAATGCCTTGGCCAATATGGAGACACGGGCGCTTATCAACAGGTTGCCAGATTCTGTGACTACGCTGATCCTGGCTGGGGTGGAGACCCATATCTGCATCTATCAGACGGCCATGGGCGCGATCGAACGAGGACTGATCCCTTGGGTGGTGGCGGATGCGGTCTCTTCACGTACCAAGGTCAATTATGAACTGGGTCTTGCCCGCTTGACGGCGGCCGGGGCCATTGTTGGCCCTGCCGAGATGATCATCTATGAGCTGTTGGGCCGGGCTGGAACTTCGGAGTTCAAGGCCATGCTGCCCTATGTCGTGTAGTAGTCCTTTCTTCTTAACACTTTACCTCTCTTGCTTATTATGAATGGAAATACAATTCGTCAGAAATTTTTAGACTATTTTGCCAGGAATGGCCATACTGTGGTGGAAAGTTCTTCTCTCGTGCCCAAGGATGATCCAACCCTGCTCTTTACCAATGCCGGTATGGTCCAGTTTAAGACGGTCTTCATGGGTGAAGACCGACGGGATTATGTCCGGGCCACCACCAGTCAGCGCTGTGTGCGGGC
>CAITDH010000203.1 GCA_903891045.1 uncultured Desulfobulbaceae bacterium
AGGGAGTAAATGCATTGAATGACGGGTGGCCTCATAATCTTTCCTGTTCCTGCTTTTCATGGTTGAGTGGCAGGTCAATGGCAAAGGTTGCTCCCTGACCAGGCGCTGACTGGACGGTCAACTGTCCTCCATGTTTGGTGACAATGATGGTGTAGGAAACGGACAGGCCAAGTCCGGTGCCTACTCCGATTTCCTTGGTGGTGAAGAAGGGGTCAAAGATATGGCACTGAGTCGCTTCGTCCATGCCCGGACCATTATCTGTTATCTCCACCCGGATCATTTCATCCTGTTGCCGGGTGCGCAAGGTAATCCTGGGTTTAGGTTTTGGCCCTGGCTGGTCGCCCATGGCCTGCACCGCGTTTTTCAGCAGGTTGATGAACACTTGTTCGATCTCCATGGCTACGCACGATACCGGCGGCAGGTTTGGAGTGTATTCCCTGATGATCTCAATATTAAGGATATCACAATTTTTTTTCAGATTGTAATCATTTTTGGCCAGTTCCACGGATTTGTCCAGTAACAGGGCCATATCTTCCCGGCCGAATTCCAGTTTTTGTGGGCGGCTGAATTGAAGTAGGTTGGTGATGATCTTTCCCGATTTGATTGCCGACTCCCGGATGCCGTCCATGAAAAAATTGATCTCTCTTTCCTGGAAATAGTTTTGCGCCTTGGTGAGATCAAAGCCACAGTGGCTGGCAATATCCTGATTTCTGGCAAGTTCCGGGTCAAGGCTCTGGCGGATGACCTGGATGGACTGGAGGATGGCGGAGAGCGGGGTGTTGATCTCATGGGCGACGCCCGCAGCCAGCCCGGCAATGGTGGCCATCTTTTCTGATTGCAGCATCCTCTCTTCCATGAGTTTATGATCAGTCATGTCGCGCAGGATCCCTATCGCGTGCCAGCCTCCATCCTGGAAGATCGCTGATAACGACAGGGTGATAGGTATCTCATGGCCATCTTTGCGTAGGGCCGACAACTCAACTACCTTGTCAACAGCCTTGCCGCAACCGGTACGGACAAATTCCGGAAAGGCGGCCTGGTGTGCGGCCTGATAGCGCAAGGGCGCCAGCAGGGTATGCAGATTTTTGCCCAGGGCCTCTTCAGCGCGATACCCGAGGATCTTCTCGCTTGCCGGATTCCAGTAGGAGATTGCCCCCTGAGGATCCATCATCAGGATAGCATCATAGGCGGAATCGGTAATACCCCGAAGCCGCTGTTCACTGGCGAGCAGGGAACTTTCTATCTGCATTTTTTTCTTTTGTTGCTCCAGGTTGAACAGGGCATAGCCAATATCCTTGGCGATTTCCCTGAAACGATTGTTCTCTTCCTGATCCTGGATGAAGTCGAGGGGAAGTGAGACGTTCAGGTAGCCATAGACGCTGGATTCATGCCCCAGGGAGGCGCACATGACCCCGGTTCGTGGATAGTTGTTGGCCATGGGGCAATCGGCGCAGAAGACTACCGGCGTGTCAATGATCGTCAATCCTTGCAGGCTGATCTTGCGGATACAGGGCGGAGGATTGCCTATATTGATCTTCTGTATGAGTTGATTGAAGTTGTCGAGTAAACCAGATTCTGCGCTGATCTCAACTTTTCCCTCTTGATCCAGAAGGATGATCCAGACGCTGGCGTAGCCACGACTGGTGACCAGGGTGTCACAGCATGCCTGCGCCAATACCTGTTTATCTCTCTCCTTGTCAATGAGCCGATGGATCTGGATGATAGTCTGTAACAGAATGGAGAGGTGGGTTGTTTGTCTTTTCTCTGCCTGGAGTTGTATCTTGTCCTCCTGTTTTTTTTTCAGGAGCAGGGCTATCCACCAGAGCAGGGGCAAAGAACCCGCGAGGATGACCAGAAACAGGATGAGGTGGAACCGCTTGGTGGCGGCGTTCAGGCGATTCAATTCCTCTGGGGAGACCTGATCAACCAGAAGCCAGAAAGGAGCTGCTTCCGGGTCCGTTTCTGTACTGAGAGCAGCGGGGTGAGCGTTGCCGGTATCTCTTGTGTTCTTCTGGTCTTCGATCAGGGGCAGAGTCGTAAAGGTGAACAGTCCGTCGGCGGTCTTGATCTGACCCTGACCCTGTTCGCGCATGGCCTGCCAGATCTCCGGGAAATGGCGGTCAAATCGGCGCTGCCGATCTCGGGCAAATCCCCATTCATCTTCTTTGTTCAGTGTCAGCAGCCAATACCCTTCCTGGGTCAGAATTTGAGGATTGTTGCTGTTAAGTGGTCTCTCAGGATCATGGTGTTGACCTACCGCGTTGGTAAAGAGATCAAAAAATTGTTGCCCTCTGCAGGTGAACAGGAGGATGCCAACTTTTTGATCTTGTTTGTTAAAGATCGGGGCCCCTATGTGGAATATTGGCTGAAATGGATGCAATATCTCGCCTTTTTGGTCGTGCGCAAGCTCAAGGGGTGAGATGGCTATCCGGCCACGGAGCTGTAAGGACAGGACCTTCTGCACAAAAGCGTCCGGGGCTTTATTCTCCAGTTCTTCGCTGGCAATGATCGCTGTTTGGTGGTCTCTTTTTGCTACCTGAATAAGCTCTTGGCCGTTGTTGTCGATTATCCGGGCCTGGTCATAGTCCTCTCTGTTCTGGATATAATTACTGAGGTCAGCATTGACTGATTGCCGGGTAATCAGGTCAGGAGGGTTGGCAAAAAAGTGCAGGATGACTGGTGTGCCACTAAACGTCAGCAGGTCTTTTGATAGCCTCTCCAGTTCAGTGTGGAGCAGGGATTCTGCTAATTCCATGTGATCCTGCTCTTCGTGCATCAGCAATTGGAGATTGTAACGCATGGTTTCCCAGGTACGGGCGAACAGGAGAATGGCAAGTACGGTGATTAAGGAAAAGGCCAGCGCCAGAAAGATGGACAGGAACTTTCGCCAGTGGGTATCTTGGAGGCTGAAAACAGCAGGCACTTTAGGCATGGGGGCCTTTTTGTTATAAGGATTCGAGAGAAAAATGTTTATTGGCAAAGAGAGCGAGGCAGGCCGTGACCACCTCGGGATCATAGAGGGTGCCCTGGTGTTTGATAATTTCGGTAAGCGCCACCTCAACACCTAAAGCCGCCCGGTAGGGCCGGTGTGAGGCCATGGCCTCAACGACATCGGCAACTGCCAGGATGCGTGATTCAATAAGCAGATCCCGACCACTGAGGGCAAGGGGATAGCCGCTGCCGTTTATGCGTTCATGATGCTGATGGACAATGGTCTTGATCGGCCAGGGGAATTCAGCCGTTCCCTTGGTCAGGATGTCATAGCCTGCCTGGGCATGGGTCTGGATCAGTTGGTATTCAATGCTGGTGAGCTTGCCGGGTTTGGAGAGGATTTCACTGGGGATCGCCACCTTGCCCAGATCGTGAATGGTAGCAGCCAGGCCCAGCCCCTCATATCGCACCTCGTCCAGTTCCAGTTGTCTGGCAATGGCCAGAGATAGAGAGGTAACACGGCGTTCGTGGCCGGCTGTATAGGGGTCTCGTTTTTCGACCATAGAGGCCACTACGTCAACAATGCTAATCAGGGTCACCTTCAGCTCCTGCTCCCGCCGCTGCAGTTCTGCGGTGCGCTGGCTGACCTCTTCTTCCAGATGGATTTGATAGCGTTTATTTTCGGTGATCAGGCTGGCTTTTGCCAGGGCCTGGGTTACGGCATGCTCAAGAACCGTCAGATCCTCAATGGGTTTGGTCAGATAATCCCAAGCCCCGAGTTTCAGGGTGGCGATGACATCGTCTCGAGAGCCTGTGCCGGAAACGACAATAGTCGGGATGACCGGGAGATCGTCTTTGATGGCTGCCATGAGCTCAAGGCCGCTCATCCCCGGCATCTGCAGGTCGAGGATTATGAGATCAGGATTTTTCTCGGTAAAGAGCGCCAGCCCCTCATTGCCATTTTTGGCCTGCAAGATATGAAAGCTGCTATTTTCCAGAAAAACGGCCATACTCTGCCGCACCAACGGGTCATCTTCAACGATTAAAATTGTCGCTTTGGGGAGGGTAGTGTTCATATTTTTTTGCTGTGTTTGTGCAGAATATGATCTTTTATAATTTATGGTGGTTCAGATCTGATCTGGCCGAAATCGATTTTTCCCAATCTTCTGATTTTATTTAATCATCCTGCGATGCCCTGCAAATCTGGTTACGTCCGTTCTCCTTGGATCGGTATAAAGCCATATCTGCCCGATCGACAAATTGATCCAAGGTGTTTTGCGGGTGGTACTGAGCCACACCAAAACTTGCGGTCATCTGGATTCCCAGAGGAAAGGACTGTTCGGCCAGATGAGATTGAATTTTCTCGGCTAGTTTCACGGCGCCATCAAGTTCGGTATGAGGGCAGGCGATCACAAACTCCTCACCGCCCCAACGTGACACGATGTCCGAGGCGCGTCTCACTTCGTTCAAGAGTTTTCCGATTGCGGTCAGCACCATATCACCGACACCATGGCCATATTTGTCATTGATTTTTTTAAAAAAATCAAGATCCATCATGATCAGGCTTAAACTGAGATTATGCCGATTGCCGAAAGCCAACTCCTGTTCCATGATTGTCACAAAGCCTTGCCGGTTATAGATACCGGTCAGCATATCCACAGTAGCAAGCTGATTCAATTTTTCGTTCTGGTTCATAATTATCCGTTGATGCCGTTTCAGTTGTATGACAGATAATGAAACTACACCAAACAGCAGCAGCAGCATGAGTCCCGTGCCGATACTGAGCCGGATAAAGATCTGGTACGCAGCCTTGATCTGGTCATCAAGTGGTAAACGGATAGATATCAGTGCCCGGATGTCCCCTTCGGCCTCATGGAATCCTCTCGTTTCGCCGTATTGTTCCAGTAGCTCTCGTGGAGCCATTTGAGGATCTCCATGACATTGCAGGCAGGAAGAAACCATTTTATCGACAGGAATAGCATAGTACAGTGAATAATGGCCGTCAATTTTCACCAGCTCACTATATTTGGTAAGTGCTCCAGATCTCATGCGCCGAAGCAGATCCCGCTCCAGTGCATCTGCGGCATTTACCTCGTTACGGGGATTTTCCGCTGCCAGCTTAAAATATAACGGAGGTAGTCCGACCTTTTCACGTTCCTGACTGAAGTACTCCTCGATGCCGCGTGCGATGTAGGTACGCGAAAGGAGCTTGGGGCTGAAATAGTCGGAGTAAAGATGCCCCTCTTGCTTTAACCGGTAGATTTCCGGTTTCTGCACCTTCTCCACAAAGGAATGGATGGCCTTGTGGGTGAGGAGCACATTTTTTATCTGTTTTTCTCCCTCAGTAAAGGCAAAGGCGCGGGTCTGGACGAAGAAATAGTAAAGCAAGGCGCCATAACAGAGCACTGACACCATAAGAAAAATACAAAGTTTTATAACAGTTCGGGAATTGAGTCGTCTCATCGTGTTTTATTTTTCAACTCCTGGCTGTATCGTCAATAACAGGTGCCGCATTGATGACATTTCTACAGGATAGTCTTAAGGGTTTCATTGTCGAGGTTGGGTATATCCATGATCGTTCATGGTCTTGTTAGAAAATACCAAAATACGAAAATATTAAATAGTCCAATATTGTCGTAAAGGATGATTCTCAAGGATCTTTTCGGCTCGGGGAACAGATAGAATACCCGGCCTTTCAAAATCTTTCTGGAGCAAGGCGTCAATGGTTGCTATTACAGATTTCTCCAAGGCCACAGGATTATAGCCTCCCTCCAGAATATAGAGCAGGCGGTTATTGCAGCTCTCAAAGGCGTGCCGCCGAAGGAGGTGGGTCACTGTGGCAAACCACTGTGTGCTCAGGAGTGTGCCGCTGATCGAATCATCCCTGTGACCATCATAACCGGCGGAAACCAGGATAAACTGGGGCAGGTACTGTTCTACCAGGCCTTGAAGCAAGCGACCGAGGAGGTAGGTGTATTCATTGTCACCAAACTGGGGATGGACAGGGATGTTTACTGTATATCCAACTCCCATCTCCGTCCCTATCTCATCCGAGTCACCAGTGAAAGGGAAGATTCCCTTCTGATGGATGGAGAGGACAAGAACCTCGTTGGTGTCATAAAAGATTTCCTGGGTGCCATTGGCATGATGGACGTCAAAATCCAGGATGAGAATGCGGGACAGGCCGTACTTCCGGCGAAGATATTCGGCGGTGATGGCAACGTTGTTGAAGATGCAGAAGCCCATTCCCCTGCCTGCTGTGGCATGATGGCCGGGGGGGCGAACCAGGGCAAAGCCGTAATCAAGTTCTTTCTCCATGATACGGTCCGCCAGGGCAAGACAGCCGCCTGCCGCCAACCGGGCCGTAGGCAGAGAGTCATCCATCAGGTAGGTGTCACGATCGTACGAGAAGGGATCAGATTTTACGGCATGTTCTCGGAGCTGTTCCACATAGAACGATGAGTGAACCATGCTGATCTCGGCACTGGTCGCCTCCCGTGGCAAGATGTGATATGTGGACTTGTTGTATTTCTCCTGCTGCAGATGCAGATAGAGACTGCGTAGCCGGTCCGGATTTTCCAGCGATGGAGTTGCAATCGCATGGTGCAGAAATCTGCTGTCAAAAACCAACCCGAGCCTATTCATAATGAAATTGATAGATGGGATGTGAGTGGTATCGCTCGTCGGTCAACCGGAAGAGATGCCCAGTCCTTTTTTTCTGCTGATCGTCATAGACTAGGCTCTCGATGAGCTCAAACCCGAGTTTTTGCAGACATCGCTGCTGGGCGGTGTTGTTGACGTCGGTATGCATCTCAACAGCCTCCACAGGAAGATGATCAAAGATATACATGATGAGAAATTTTTGGATCTCGGTGCCATATCCCTTTCCCCGTTCTTCCGGGATGGCCACTTTCAGGGCCATGGAAACTGTAGGTTGTCTTCCGGGGGAGTGCCAGTAATGGGCCGTACCGATGGGATGCCCATCTTCTTTCACCTCCACCAGAAACATCTTCTCCCTGTCACTCCAGAAGACTCCGGAATGAACCTGCTGACGCATCTGCTCCACATCGTGTTTACTCGGAGTCAGGTACGCACCGCAGGCCTCTTCCGATTGGCTCCAGGCCACAATGATGGGGATATCAGCTTCCTGGATTTTTCTCAAGACCAGTCTGCTGGTAAACAGCTTCTCACCATAAAGGCTCATATTCTCTCAATGTTGGCTGCGGCGCCAGACCGAGCAAAGGGCCTGACACCGCAACTTTTTCTTTGTAGTACCGGTCACGACATTCCAAGATTACACTTATTCTTGAACAACGGTTCACATCTCACTGACAGCCTTATTCAGTTCAGCACTGGAGGCCTTAAGCCTGTTCAGGGCTTCTATGGTCCCATCAATAGAAAAATTGACCGCCTTGGTAGATTCCTTATTCTCGTGGGAGGAGCTGACTACACTCCCGAGTTGCACCTTGACGGCCTGTCCGTTCTTACTGAGGATATCCGCCTTCTTGTCGAGTGCGTCAACAGAATTGGAGATGGTGACAATGCCGGTGGAGATTTTTTCCATGGAGTCAAGGGCAGTCTTGATAACCTCACTGCCGTCTCCAAGCATCTTCATACCGTCCTTCATGGCGACAATGGTCTCTTTGGACTCGGACTCCACTTTTTTCACGATATTGGCAATATCCACTGCTGATTTGGATGATTTCTCTGCAAGTTTACGAACCTCATCAGCGACCACGGCAAATCCCCGACCGGCATCTCCTGCCCGAGCCGCTTCAATGGCGGCATTAAAGGCCAGGAGATTGGTCTGGGAAGCGATCTCCTTGATGATATCGACAAAACCGCCGATTCTCTCAAGCTGGCTTACCAGATTGGCAACCATCTGATTCGAGCTGCCCATGGATTCGTTGATAGCCAGCATCTTTTTACTTGCATCGGCCCCTGCCTTTTTCCCCTGCTCCGCATCTCCGGCAACGCCGGATGCCATTATACTGGATTGAGTAGTGAGATCCACCATTTCTTTGGCAAAGTTGAGCATGCCGTCGACCGTGAAGGATGCGTCACCCAGCAGATTGACCTCCCGTTCGATGAGCTGGTTCATGGCCTCAATGGCGAGATTGGCCTCGTTCATTTTGAGCAGGGAGTCGGAGACCAGAGATTCCACCTCGGATGAGGCCGCATTGATCAGCTGTTCCACTGCTGCCTCCGAGGTCACGTCAACCATGTACTCCAGGCCACCTTTTATGTTGCCCTTGGCATCTTTAATGGAAACACTGGTGACCTTGACCGGGATAGTCTTGCCCTGAGCGTGGGCAGTGGTCTGTTCCGAGATCGTGGCGTTCCCGCGAATGGCCCGCTGGATTCCACAGCTTTCGGTTTTGCAGTTATCTTTGCCGAAAAGGTCCCAGCA
>CAITDH010000204.1 GCA_903891045.1 uncultured Desulfobulbaceae bacterium
ATAACTAAGGGTTTCTTCTAAAAACCAGATACATTTCTTTTTCTACTGAAATCATCGCCACAGATCAAGACATAAACACCTGCCGATCCCATGCCCATACAAACTTACAACACCTTAACCCGCAAAAAAGAGCCTCTCGTTCCACTTGAGAACGGCCATATCAAACTGTATGTCTGCGGGATCACGTCGTATGATTTCTGCCACATCGGCCATGCCCGATCAGCCCTGGCCTTTGACATGATCGTCCGCTATCTACGCTACCGCGGATACTCCGTCACCTATATCCGCAACTTTACTGATATTGACGACAAAATCATCAACAGGGCCGCCGAGCAGGGCGTCAGCTCCAGCGCTCTGGCCAATCGCTTTATCGATGAATTTTATGTCGATATGGACAAGCTGGGTGTCGATCGCCCGACCCTTGAACCCCGCGCCACCGAACACATCCAGGAGATGATCGACCTGATTGGTGAACTGATTGGCAAAGGGCTGGCCTATCAGGCAGGCGCCGATGTCTATTATTCGGTGAATGGCTTCCCCGAATACGGCAAGCTCTCAGGCCGCAACCTCGCCGACATGCAGGCCGGTGCCCGTATCGCCATCAACGAGAACAAAAACAATCCCATGGACTTTGTCCTATGGAAAGGGTCCAAGCCCGGCGAACCGACCTGGGACAGCCCCTGGGGGCCAGGACGCCCGGGCTGGCACATAGAATGTTCGGCCATGAGCCGGAAGTATCTGGGCGACAGCTTTGATATCCATGGCGGCGGCCAGGATCTCATTTTCCCTCATCACGAAAATGAGGTAGCCCAGAGCGAAGGGGCCAATGGCAAGACCACTGTCAACACCTGGATTCATCACGGCTTTGTCACCATCCGCGATGAAAAGATGTCAAAATCGCTTGGAAACTTCCTCACAATCAGGGACATACTGGAACAATACCACCCAGAGGTCTTACGTTTCTTCATCTTCTCCACCCATTACCGTAATCCCCTCGATTTTTCAGAGACGGCCATGCAGGACGCCATGGCTGGTCTGGACAGACTCTATGAATGCATGGCAGCCATCGATGGACTGAGCGACACCGGAACTGCCGGGCAAGAGACCGCGCTCGCCTCCGCACCAGATGCCGACAAGTTGCACACCCTTGAAGCACGCTTCCAAAAGGCCATGGACGATGATTTCAACACTGCCCAGGGACTGGGCATCCTTTTTGACGCAGCCCGGATCATCAACAAGATCTTCCAGCAACTCCCGACAAACCCAAGCCAGGCAGATAGAAAGCTGCTGAAAGATTCAAGGGTTCTTATCAAAAAGTTAGCCGGGATCATGGGGCTGCTCCAGGAAGATGCCGGCGAGTATCTGAAACAGCAAAAAACAACGCTATTGAAGGACCTTGCCATCTGTGAACAGGAGATTCTGGTGCTGATCCAGGAACGCAAGGATGCACGGACGGCAAAAGATTGGGCGCGCGGCGACAGTATCCGCGATCAGTTACTGGCCAAAGGAATTGAGTTAAAAGATGGTGCAAGCGGTACAACCTGGGAGATAAAACGGGGGTAACAGTATGGCACATACCACAATCCGAACACCGGCAGTAGCAGACCGTTTCTATCCTGGAGATCCGGGAATTCTGA
>CAITDH010000205.1 GCA_903891045.1 uncultured Desulfobulbaceae bacterium
CTCCTCTAAAGTAACCCCGACATATTGGCCACTTAATAACAATTCATTCCTTTTTTCATCGAAAACGACTACACATCCTGTTTGTTTAAAAATTTCTTCGGCAACCAATTTCAAGGGTTTATCTCTCAATTCAAGAGATATCACACTTTTCCCCGGTAAGATATCCGGCTTCTGACTGAATGCCTGACTAGTATTCAATACCAGCAGTAACATACAAAAAACAATAGATATTTTAAACACTCTGTATTTCATATTATGTTAATATAACAGACTGAAAAAATTTTACTATTTTTTAATATATACTTTTTCAGAACAAATCAACACCTAATAAAACAGGAAATAAAACTTTCGAATTTCTTATTAGTAAAGTAAACATGCTTTTTTATTCATGCTACAAGAAGTCTTCTTAGTTATCTTGTTACACAACTACTACTTTAGTTTTTTATATACTCATAAGTTAATAACTTATTATATTTTTTAATATATTATGCCAACAAGCCTGATATCCAATAAAAAACTTTTTTTTCGTCTCTATCTCCTCATTCAACCATACAAAATCAAGTTTATCATTGCCATGATCGCCGCCCTTGTGGTTGCCGGACTGACTGGCGCTCAGGCTTATATGGTAAAGCCGCTGCTTGATAAAATATTTTTTGAAAAAAACACCTTTTTTTTGGCTGTTCTTCCCTTTGCCTTGGTTGCCTTGTTTTTGCTCAAGGGCCTTTTTTATGGCCTGAATTTCTATCTTCTGGAGCAGGTTGGCCAGATTATCATCCGCGACATGCGGGTGAGATTATTTGACCATATCCACATGCAGTCTCTTTCTTTTTTCCACAAAACCCCCACTGGCGAGATCATCTCCCGCATCGTCTCTGACATCTATCTCATGCAGGGAGCAATCTCCACCGTTGTGGTTGGGCTGCTGAGAGACTTTTTCCAGGTAATCTTTCTACTTGCCGTTATCTTTACCATGAACTGGAAACTGGCCCTGCTCTCCATCATTTTTCTGCCAGCTGCCGCCCTTCCCATTGTCAAATTTGGCCGCGCTTTTCGCCGCATCAGCACCACCATGCAAGAAGAAACGGCTGAGGTCTCAAACATTATCCACGAATCCATTACCGGAGCACCGGTGGTTAAGGCCTTTGCCATGGAACGATACGAGTCAAAACGCTTTGCAGCCCAGGTGCATAAACTCTTTGGTGTGATCATGGAGGATAGCCGTTACCGCCGGATTCAGCACCCGCTCATGGAGGTGATCGGCGGCATCGGAATGGCGCTCATCATCTGGTTTGGCGGCAAAGAGGTCATTGCCGGGAACTCAACACCTGGCACTTTTTTTTCCTTCATGACCTCCCTGATTATGATCTATGAACCAATCAAAGGGGTCAGCAAGATTAACTCCACAGTTCAACAGGGACTGGCTGCCGCCACCCGGGTCTTCGCCCTTCTCGATATCACGCCAGAAATTGCCGACAAGCCCGGGGCACATATGCTCCCCCCATTTCAGCAAGACATCACCCTACAGAATATCACATTCAGTTATGATGGCATCACCCCGGTTCTCAATGGGATTAACCTCTCAGTAAAGAGGGGTGAAGTCCTGGCCATTGTCGGACCAAGCGGATCGGGGAAATCAACCCTGGCCAACCTGATCCCCCGCTTTTTTGAGATCGAGAAAGGCAATCTACTTATCGATGGCACGGATATTCGTGACGTAACCCTGAAATCCCTGCGCGACCAGATTGCCATTGTTACCCAGCAGACCATCCTCTTTAACGACACCATCCGTAACAATATCAGTTATGGCGACCCGAACCGGTCAGAGGCAGAGATCAGGGAGGCGGCTCGTGCCGCCTATGCCCTAAACTTTATTGAGCAACTCCCGCAAGGATTTGAAACAGTGATCGGAGAGTCAGGGGTCAGATTATCAGGCGGCGAAAGACAAAGGCTCTCCATTGCCCGGGCCATCCTCAAAAATGCCCCGATCCTGGTACTCGACGAGGCCACTTCCGCACTCGACAGCGAATCAGAACGTGAGGTACAAAGGGCCCTGGAGAATCTGATGAAGAACAGGACCACCTTTGTCATTGCCCACCGCCTGTCCACTATTAAAAATGCCGACCGGATTATTGTGGTCAAACATGGTGATATTATTGAAGAAGGCAACCACGAGACCCTACTCGCACTCCATGGCGAATATGAGTCGCTCTATAATATTCAGTACCATGTTTGATTTTTCCCAGTAGCAACCACCATGATCAAATATCACCAGGACCGCATTGATTTTGATGCACTCAATCAAAATAGCATCGACCGAATACAACTGGCGATGATCCCAGAAAAAAGCCACCTCCTGGAGATTGGCTGCGCCACCGGGTACATGACAGAATACCTGGCCCATGACAAACAATGCCGGGTTTTAGGAGTCGAACCTGTTGAGGCCCAGGCAGAAATGGCAAGACAACGGGGGCTGGAAGTCATCACCGGCCTGATAGATTCGCCAGACATCTTTAATCAACTCATCGCCCACACAAAAGAGCATGGCCTGTTTGAGGCTATCTTCATGTCTCAGGTCATTGAACACATTGCCGACCCGGCTACCACCCTGCGCGCCCTCAAAGGCTTACTCAGCCCCGACGGATATCTCATTATCTCCACTTGCAGCATTATTCACTGGACATGCAGATTTCGGATTTTGTTTGGAAAGTGGGAATATGAAGACTATGGTATTTTTGACCGCACCCATCTTCGTTTTTTCACCATCAACAGTTTTCGCCAACTCCTTGAAGAAAACGGCTACACCGTAGTCGATTTTGGCTATACCTTTGAAGATATCTGCCCTTTCAAGATCCTGTTCGACACCCGCATCCTCGCACCATCGGATATCTTGCGCCTGATCCCCTTTATCGGCATGCGCCTGCGGCGAGCCTATACCGATCTCTTTAAAAATTTTCTGGCCACCCAGTTTGTCTATAAGGCCCAGCCAGTTCAGCGCCTGAAATAAAATCATGCTGTTTTCCCGAAAGAAGAAACAAACTCTGACCCGCGACCGTATTATTGGCCAGAATTACGTCATCGGCGATCATACCTACGGCGAGCCCAATCTCCTCCAGTTTGACCAGACCACCCGGCTGGTCATGGGCAGCTTCTGCTCCATTTCTGACAAGGTAACCATCATCCTTGGTGGCAATCACCGCAGCGACTGGATCACCACCTATCCCTTCTCCGCCTTCACAGAAACATGGCCAGAAGCCGCAATCATCAAGGGGCATCCCGCATCCAAAGGAGATATTATTATTGGCCACGATGTCTGGATAGGCTATGGTGCCACCATCCTCTCCGGGGTCACCATTGGCAGCGGGGCAGTCATTGGGGCCAGGGCCGTGATCAGCCGTGATGTTGTCCCCTATGCCGTCGTGGCCGGTAACCCGGCTCAAGAGATCAAAAAACGCTTTGATGACACCACCATATCCCGACTGCTGCAACTTGCCTGGTGGGATTGGCCTGAAGAAAAAATCAGGATCAACCTGCCCTTCTTATGCAGCAACCAGATCGAGCAACTACTGATGAATCATGAACAGACCGCCGTGTAGTGTTATCATCGTCAGTTATAATAATTTTGACCAGACCACGGGCCCTTGCCTGCAAAGCCTGGCGCGAGAAAAAATGGCCCTGGAAATTATTGTTGTCGACAATAATTCGGACCAGGCAACGCAAGATGCCCTCAAGACGGCCGCCGGACAAGACCGCCGACTCCGGCTGATCCTGAAGGAGAGCAATAGCGGCTACAGCGGCGGCAATAATACCGGCGCGAGAGAGTCGTCCTCTGATCTCCTGATCCTGCTCAACAGCGACACCGAAGTCCCTCCCGGTGCCATTCCCCGCCTGGTGGAACTGATGAACACACATCCTGACTGGGCCCTGCTCGGGCCAGTCAGCAACCAGACCGGAAACGACCAGCACATCCACACCATCGGGACAACCGTACAGGAAATCCTGGGAGAAGGCGCCGCCTGGTGCGCCCACTCCCAGGACTGCCATTATCCAACCGATATTTTAAGTTTTTTCTGTGTAGTTGTTCGCAAAGAGGTATATACTCAGTTGAACGGGCTTGATGAAGCATTTGGCCTGGGATATTATGAAGATACAGACTTTAATTACCGAGCAGTAAAGGCTGGGCTGAAGCTGATGATCACCGAAGATGTCTTTATCTATCATCGGGGCTCCGGCAGCTTTTCCAAGACCTCAGCCGCAGTCAAGAAAATGGTCAAACAGAACAAGAAGCTCTTTAGAAAAAAACAGGGGCATGGCCATAACGCTGCCCACTGGCGGCTTAAAAACCTGGCAGCTATGGCCAGATATGTTGACCAGGCAACTCCTGACGGCCCACTGAAAGACCTGCACTATAAATTCAGCAACAGACTGACCTTGGCCCGGCAACTCCTGCCCAACAGTCCCATTAAAAGGTTTTTCTATCTCCGTAAGCTTGCAACAACCGAGAAACAGTTTCTGGCCAAAATCAGCGCCTTACCCATAACCAACCCCCCACCCACACATCCATGAAAATCGCCATTATCCATAACCAATTTTCCCGTGGTGGCGGCATGGAGGCCTATATGCTCTTGCTGGTCAAAGGTTTTCTTGCGGCTGGAGACGAGGTTACCATCCACACCTATGAGGTGGACAGGCAACTTGCCGCCCAGTTTCCCTGTGCCATCCGTCAGATAAAACTTCCACCCCTGCCCGGACACTGGAAGAAATATCTTTTCCTGCAGAGATGCAACGTCGATTTCAAGAGAGAAGAGTATGATATCTCGCTAAGTCTCACCCGCACCAGTTGTCAGGACATCGCCGTCTGTGGCGGTGTGCACCCGGAGGTAGTTAAACGGGTAAGCCGGTCTTCACTCTTCCGATGGTTCCATGATAAAATCGAGATTGCCTTTGAAAGAAAGATGCTGGCAAACGTGCCAATTATCATGGCCCACTCAAAAACTATCGCCAGAGAAATCAGCAACAACTATGAGGTAGATGACGGCAAGATTAAAGTGCTGTACCCACCGATTGATACCGACAGATTTTTCCCGTCTGATCCCCAGACAGTGAAAGAGACATGCACAAAGCTTAATATCTCTCCAGACAAGCTCACATTCCTGCTACCATCCTGCGGCCATAACTGCAAGGGATTGCAACAACTTCTTCTGGCATTTAACCAGCTTGACCCCAGCCGGTTTGAACTCCTGGTGGCAGGCGACAGATTACCCCGAAAAATCCCGGCAAACGTCCGCTATATCGGTTATATTAACAATCTTGCTCCAATATACAGCGCTGTTGATTATACCATCCTGCCCTCTCATTATGAGGCTTTCGGTCTAGTGATACCCGAATCCCTCCAATGCGGCACCCCGGTGATTACAACCAAGGAAGTAGGGGCGGCTGAATTACTTTCAGGGCAAGATGGCATTATCCTGGACAACAATCAGCCGGAAACCATTGCAGCAACGATCAGACAATTGAGTAGAGCCTTACGACCAGTGATTGGTCACTCCTACGCCAACTTTGCCAGTAAACACCGACTAACCATTACCCAGCATATAGCCGATATCAAAGCACTCTACCCTTTCACTCCCAGAACGCCTCTGCATTACAGCGCCATCCACAGGGAATGAAGAGGTCAACAAGGACATGGCCATTAATCTGGCAGGAAAAACTAAAATCAAGAGACTTGTTCCCCTCATCGCCAGAGCCCAGTTTTTTTATCTCCAACAACACCGGCCCCATGCGTATCATGGCGGCACTGGGCATCCCAGTTTTTGCCATATTCGGCCCCGGCCAACCCCTCGAACCAGACCTTACAGGATACATGCGCAGAGACGACAGCACCCCCATACGATCATCCAGCAACAACTGGAGGCTATACCTGTTGCCGACAGACACCCAGTAAAAACTGGTCACATGCAGGATATTACCGCGGTAAAAAATCAGACAGGAAATTATTAAGAAAGGCTTTATACGCCAACATGAATCTTAAATTGTAAATTTTGTTTATGCGCACTTCACTTATCATTACCACATACAACTGGAAAGAGGCCTTGGAACTTTCCCTGCTCAGTATCTTCAAACAATCTCAATTGCCAGATGAAGTCATCATCGCTGATGATGGTTCTGATAATGCAACTAAAGAGGCCATTGAAAGACTGGCTAAGGATTCTCCGATCCCCCTGATTCACTCCTGGCAGCAAGACAAAGGATTTCGACTGGCCCGCAGCCGCAATAAGGCCATTGCAAAATCAACTGGTGAATATCTAATCTTCATTGATGGCGACATTCTTCTGGAACAGCATTTTATTGCTGACCATAACTTGGCAGCTAAAGCAGGTTTTTTTGTGCAAGGAACGCGCGTTCTCCTCAATAAAAAAACAACTCAACATATCCTTGAACACAAAAAGCTTCGAGTCTGTGCCTGTACCCTTGGTGTAGGAAACCGAAAGAATTGCCTTCGATCAAACCTACTTTCACGACTTTTTTCCTTCAGCAGTAAAAACCTGACAGGAATTAGAACCTGTAACTTTGCCATCTGGAGAAATGATGCCTTGGCAGTCAATGGATTTAATGAAGAATTTATGGGATGGGGCCGAGAGGATTCAGAACTTGCTGTACGCTTACTCAACAATGGCGTCAGGCGTCAGAATATCCGCTTTAACGCCCTTGCCTACCATCTTTATCACCCGGCAAACTCACGCAAAAGTCTGAAAATCAATGACACAATACTAGCCAACACCTGCGACAATCAACTTACGTGGTGTAATAAAGGGTTATCCTGTCATCTGCAGGATTCAACGTTCCACCCAAATGACAGGATAAAACCGGCCAAGGAGAATTGACGTACATTCATATATCGAATCATGTGCAAACATTTCATAGAATTTGTTGGAAATCACTTGCACGTCTCACATTATCTCTTACTACTTTTATCTATAATTTCAGAAAGTTGATCTTTTCAGTGGAGAATCCGCCTTAATTACAGGGAAGTTTTTTCTTGACAATAGAGCCAATTCTAGAGATGTCTGAACCCCAGAGTATACGCCAGAGCGCAACACCTAATAGGTCATTGTGTTGTTGCAATACCTGCTCCATCGAAGGGGGAGCGGAAGAGTCTTTCCTCCATGGTAGCGGGGCCGTTGCCATCCCATCAATATCAACAACATAATCAGCTGTAATTGCGCGTCCTTTTTCGATTCCCAAAAATTCAGATGAGGGGGCTAGCAGATTTTTTCCAAGAGCATGATACATGAATCCCTTGGGCGCAGCCAATTCGATCAACGTAGCGGCGATATCCTTGTGAGACCCTGCAACATTTTGCGGGAGTCGTTTTCCGGCAAGGACCTTAGGGCCGTAAAGCACGAAAGGAACGGATACTTTCTCGTATATTCCAGGGTTTCCACTAGGGTGCCAACGTCCAAAATGATCACCGGTAACCGCAACGAGGAAGGAAGGAAAGCGTTTTTCCATTCCACGAGCAAAATTTCCTATACACCGATCAGAATACCAGAGATGACTAAGATGCTTGAAGTTTTCCTCCCCTTGAAAGAATCCCTGCAATGAAGAGGGAAGATTTGGGAGCTTAAACCCCTTAGATTGAGTGTCGACACTATATGGAGAATGATTTGATGTCGTCAGGATGATATTAAAACTTGGGAGTTCATCGGTAATGGTATGTTCTGCAAACTTAAATATTTCTTCGTCATCGACACCCCATTCCTTACGATCACCATCCAACGCCATATCTGCACCACCATATATTTCCTCAAAGCCCTGATGCTTACAAAAATCGCCGATATTTTGCCAGCTCAGATATCCACCGTAAAAGAATCTAGTTTTATAACCAAGGCGGCGAAAGATATTTGGTAGAGAAGAGGGATAAGCGGTAAGCCCAGAATATTGATAATTAGGCAGAACCCCTGAAAACGGCATCCCTGTTAGAATAGCACCGAAAGAACTCATCGTTCCGTCGGAAGCAGCCATGAACGGAAGTACCCGCAGCCCATCTTTGGCGAGAGCCTTTAACTCATCGGTTACCCCTAAAGGCGCAAACTGTTCCTGTAAGGGCCAGGCATCGTAACTTTCCCCGACGATCAGGAAGATGTGACGTGGAGCCTGCTTCGCAAAACCGGAAGCATAACGTTTCAGTGTATTGTCAATATTATCAACATGTTTACTCCCGGTTACCCTTGTGACTGCCCCGACAATATCGTTACTGGGAAGATAGTGGTGAATATTTCCTCCCTCTATAGTGTCAAGATGATCTGAGATGGCGTAATTAAGCGCGATAAAGGGATTTATTGTCGCTTTGTTGAGAAATCTATCGCGAGTGATGGCGGCATCCTTAAGCTGTATTGGACGACCGCCAAAAGAACCGCGAACACCTCCGACAAGGAGGAAGACAAGGAGGAAAAAGAAGATCACCCGGCGCGGGATTGTACCGCTTATAGACAAAAGCAGCCGATCTGGTACGAGTGGTCGGGCTAAAAAAAAACGGCATATTCGCATTCCTACACCCAGCAATAAAATACCGGCAAACAATTCAAATATTACATGATATTGGGCATAAATAGTTTTGGCAATTGCTAAACGATCATCATAATACAAACCAAAAATCCATTGGTTGAAAATGTCATCATATTCCTTAAAATAACCAATAGCGATGCGACCCAGCACCAAAATGCTGCCCCAAAACAGTATTCCCATGAATAAGCGGAGCCGTTCTGCTTGCCGTTCCCAATCGACAAATCCAGAAATCAAGGTAAGGGAAAATGATGGAAGCATGACCATGGTCGCTACTTTTGAATCAAACCTGAAACCAACTTCCATCGATTGTAAAATGGTCTGCAAGCTACTGTCTTCCGCTATTCGAGTAGAAAAAACCGTAAAAAACAAGATGCGGTAGAGGGTAAAAAACAAGATGCTAATAAGCCAAAAGCTACCATCACGAGAGAGCTGTCGACACAATCGAGTCCAGCTAAACTTAGCCCAAAAGGCTTTTTTTCTTAGAGAATATGGGCTGGAAACTCCAGAAATGTGATATCCTTGCTCAGCAATAAGCTTGACTACGGAGTTCCTGATTTTTTGTATGTATTTTCTCCCCTTCGTTATCATTAAAAACAACTCTTCGTAAAGGTTTTCATCAGCTATTCTTGTTCCGTCTTAACAATGGTCACTTACTTTGCAAATCCAGCCAACACAGACTGGGTTGCCTGGACAACCTGATCCACGGTGATCTGCTCCATGCATTCATGATCGCGATCGCAATTTTTTTTCAAACAAGGACTGCAGGCAATTTCCGCCCGCAGTATCTTGTGCCCCGAGCCAAAAGGCCCGGTCCGCCAAGGTGCCGTCGGTCCAAACAGGGCAACCACCAAGGTGCCCACTGCCGCAGCAAGATGCATAGGACCAGTATCGGTAGTAATGAGTACATCCACCTGTTCATACAACGCGGCCAACTCTTTCAGGGTTGTCTTGCCTGCCAGACTTACGGCTTTGCCGGTCATGGCAGCACTAATCTCTTCTATACCCTGCACGTCCTGCAATCCACCACTAAAAACAACCATCATGCCCATATTCAGAAGAAGATCCGCAACCTGGGTAAACCGCTCATTACTCCAGTGTTTAGTTTTCCAGGTGGTCATGGGGTTAATAGCCACTAAGGGCTTGGACAAATCGACCCCTTCTGACTCAAGTAATTGCCTGATCTTTTTCCTCTGTTGATCGCCAACAGGTAGATCAAAAATAATATCCTCACTCTCAATCCCAATCGCCTTAAGCAGCAATAGTTCACGAATAACCGCATGATGATTCATATTTACCGGCGGAATAGGCTCATTAAGAAAAATATAGCTGCCCTCGGCATGTTCCATACCCTTGCCGAAACCGACCTTTCTTTTGGCTCGGGCCAACCCCACAAAAATCCCGCTTTTCAGCAACCCTTGAAAATCAAGTAGCAAGTCATACTCTATGGCTCGCAATTTTTTAACAAAATCGACAAACCCCCAAAAAGCTGCCAACACCCGACCCCTTTTTAAATCTCGAACCCAAGCCTTACGCCTTGAAACTATCACAGTATCGAGAGCCGCATGACCAATAACCAAATCGGCCGCAGCCTCTTCCACCAGCCAGTCGATCCTGGCTTCTGGATATTTTCGGCGCAGTGCATTCAGAGCTGGAAGGGTATGGATAACATCACCAATAGCACTGGTCTTGACAATGATAATATTCATAAAACCCAGACCAGAATTACAATTTTTTTATTTCTACAGCTCACGCAATTTGACATACTTGAAGAAGAATACGTTCATGAAACCAGAAACATCCAGAATACAGTCGTCACTGCTACCAAGGAAGTCACCCCAGAGGAATAGACCGCACACCCCATAGTCTCAAACTACCGGGTAATCTTGAATATTGACAACAAAAGCAGCATAAAGATCCGGAATAAAAGGACCAGAGATATAACAGCTATTTCGTTACAACTCCAATTCTTTTCGTGAGAGGCGGTGAATCCGGCAACCGCCATTGCGATTTTTGCTCATACAATTTGGCGTACCGATAAAAAGTCCCCTCAAAATTGCCAAGGGCAATGACAAAACCGGGCCAGCCATCCAAAATCCCTCGTTTCAAAAAATAAAGTTGGAAAAATGACCAGAGCCCATGTGACAAAGCCTTACCCATACTCGCCTGCTTACCATTTTCTGCAAGTTTGATCGCCCCAAGGGTAGAGTATTTATTGGCCTTATGCATCACTTCTTCCAGGTTCTTGAAAGGAACCTGCCAGATGGCATGGTGCAAAAACCCTGGTTTCTGCGAAGAATTGATAGAAAAGGACTCATGCACCATATCCTGACTAAAAACGAGAGCCCCTTTTCTGAAAAGTTGGGGTTGCCGGTAATCAGGGTAAAAACCGGAATATTTGATCCACCGCCCCATAAAAAAATTCCGGCGCGGCACATAATAGGCATCAACAGCACTCTCTGCATGAACAATTTTCAGGAATTCATCCCTAACCTCCGGCGTGCACCTTTCATCAGAATCAAGACTGAAGATCCACTCATGAGAACAGGCAGCCATCGCCCTGTTCCGCAAATCGCCAAAACCCTTGAAAGCAACCTGGACAACTCGGGCCCCAAGCGACTCGGCAATCTGCACCGTATCATCAGTCGAATAGGAATCAACCACAACAATTTCATCGGCCCAAAGGACCGAATTAACTGCGGCCTCAATCTTCTCGGCCTCATTATAGGCAATAATATAAACAGAGATCTGGCTCATGATAAACGTGGTGATGGCTGGCCTGGTCGTGGAGCACCGCCGCCCGCAAGTTTGACAATAATCTGATTTGACTTCTGCAATCTGGTGACCAAGGTCTTGAAAAGATGTTCGGAGACATCAGGATATTTCTTTATCACTTCTTCCAACTTATCACCAGGAAACCGTTTCACTGAAGAACGTCCTTGCGAGATTATTGACGCGGCGCGCTGCTCTCCCGAGATTGCCGCCATCTCCCCAAAATATTCACCTGGCTCAGTCAATTCAGCAATCTTTTTTCCACCCTTGACAACCGTCAACGAACCGCGAATCAATTTGAAAAAATCAATATCCCGGTTCCCTTCACGAATAATCGTATCGCCATCTTCATAATTTTCCTGATCAGGATTCACCAGATAGGCGGGAAGGCTCTCCTCGTGGGCAACCGTGCGCCGCAAAACCTCTTCAACACTAGTCACCCCGTTACGGACCTTTTGCAGGGCAGCCTCACGCAACGGGACCATCCCCGACTGAATCGCCACCTTGCGCAGGGTGTCCTCCGGAACTTCAGCGCTAATGGCCGTGGCCACCTCATCCGTCACCTCCATCAGTTCAAAAAAACCGACTCGTCCTTTATAGCCAACACCATTACACTCAGAACAGCCAACAGCCCCATAGGTAACCAAGGTATCAACCTCATCCTCACGAAATCCCATCCGCACCAATTCTTGGGGATCATACATCACCGGCTTTTTACATTTCTGACACAATTTCCGTCCCAGACGCTGGGACAGAACCATAGTAACAGAAGAGGCCAGCATAAAGGGCGGAATCCCGATATTCACCAGACGGGCAATGGTTGCCGCACTGTCATTGGTATGCAGGGTTGAGAAGACCAGATGACCGGTCATGGCCGCCTTGATCGCAATCTCCGCCGTTTCCAGATCACGAATCTCACCTACCATGATAATATCAGGATCCTGCCGGAGAAAGGCCTTCAGGGCCGCGGCAAAGGTCATACCCACTTCGGCATTCACATGCACCTGATTAATCCCCTTGAAGTTAAACTCCACTGGATCTTCGGCAGTAAGGATCTTGATATCCTCACTATTCAACGAATTCAATGCTGAATAAAGTGTAACTGTTTTACCTGATCCTGTAGGTCCGGTTACCAGTAATAACCCTTGAGGTCGATGCAGACACCGTTTCAGCATCTCAAAGGTCTCGACCTCAAACCCCAGTTTAGTCAAATCAACATTCAGAGAACTTTTATCGAGAATACGCATAACCACCGACTCACCAAAGAGGGTGGGCAGGGTTGAAACACGAAAATCGACAGAACGGTTATGTCCCAGACGCATCTTAATGCGCCCATCCTGAGGGATACGACGCTCAGTAATGTTCAGATTGGCCAGGATCTTCACCCGGGCAACCAGGGCATTCTTAATCGTCAACGGCAGGTTCATGGACTTGAAAAGGGATCCATCCTTACGATAGCGAACCTGCATGTTTTTTTCATACGGTTCCAGATGAATATCAGAGGCGCCTTCCTGCACCGCTTTGACCATAATCCCATTGACCAGCTTGATAATAGGAGCATCGTTGGCTGCGAACTGATCCTTTCCCTCTTTTTCCTCCGTTTCTATCTCAAAGCCATCTGCCGCCTCTGCCACAATAGACCCAAAGTCATCAATCTCGGAAACCGACATCTCCTCCTCGGGCGTCTCCCCTTGTCCGCTACGAAGGGCCGCAATCTCAGCGTCATCAACGCCATAATACTGCTGATACGCCGCGATAATATCTTCTTCGGTAGAGACACAAACCGACAATTCTCTGCCAACAAGCTCCTGCAGCTTGGCGACCGCCTCAGTGTCAGTTGGTTCCGCCATGGTAATCTGCAAGGTATTGCCAGCAACCCGCAACGGAAAAGCCATGAATTTCTTGGCCGTATCATAGGCCATCAATTTCAGGGCATCCTTTCCCGGCGGCTCTTTACTGATATCAACAGAAGAAATATTAAACTGACGATTGAGCAAGGTGCTGATGGTGTCCTTGTCAATATATTCCAACTGAATCAAGATAGCGCCAAGACGTCCACCACTCTTCTTTTGCTGCTGCTTGGCTACCTCAAATTGAGCGGGGGTGATATAGCCAGACTTGCTCAGGATTTCACCAATCTTATATTTGCCTGCCCCAGACTGATCCTTAACTGTTCCGCGCAGACCAGTTTTTTTGGGTGACGTTTTATTATCAGATAATGCAGCCATTGAATCCTATAAATAAAAAGACAAATAAAGAATAAAGGCACCCCAAGCAGGCTGGAGCACCGCATGATAATTTTTCAGCTTTTAAAAGATACATCCTTTTCCCTAAAAAAACAAACGGGTTAAAAAGAAAAATCTTTTTAACCCGTTATAAACTGTCCTGATTCACCATCCTTAAATCAGGATGATGGCAAATCAGATCAGGAAAGTGATCTGGGACAAATTAAAAGACACCCTTGACCTTGCCGGTTTCCACGTCAACATCCACACGCCGATAAGCTGGATCAGATGCCGTTCCAGGCATCAGACTGATTGCCCCGGCAACCGGGACGACAAAGCCTGCACCCTTATAGGTAAGGATATCACGGATAGGCAGGGTCCAGCCCTTGGGCACGCCCTTCAATTTTGGATCATGGGACAGGGAGAGATGGGTCTTCACCATACAGGTTCCCATCTCCTTCATATCAGGATCCTCAGCCAACCGTTTCAATTTAACCTGGGCCTCAGGGGTATAAGAGACACCATCGGCGCCATACACCTCACGAGCGATGAGATCAATGCGTTTTTCCAGAGGATCAGCAAGATCGTAGAGGAACTTGAAGTCATTGGGCTCTTCACAGGCGTCAACCACCGCGTCAGCAAACTCAAGCGCGCCTTCCCCGCCATGTTCCCAATGACGGGACAGGGCGACCCGGGCACCAGCGGCCTCACAGATCCGGCGTACAGCCTTGATCTCGTTATCCGTATCCGTATAAAAGGCGTTGATGCAGACGACAGGATTGATCCCGGCCTTCTTGACCGTTTCAATATGATGAAGCAGGTTTTTACAACCCTCTTCAACCCAGCCCACGTTTTCCTTGGCGTACTCGGCAGGCATTGGCTTACCGGGGACGGGAATGGGAGCGCCTCCATGACATTTCAAGGCCCGGATAGTGGCAACGACAACCGCACAATTTGGCTTGTTGCCGGAGAAACGGCACTTCAGGTTCCAGAACTTCTCAAAGCCGATATCCGCGCCAAATCCAGACTCTGTAACGTTATAATCAGCAATCTTCAAGCCAAGCCGATCCGCAATAACGGAGGACTGACCAATAGCGATATTGGCAAAAGGACCGGCATGCACCAGCACCGGCTGTCCCTCCAGGGTCTGGAGCAGATTCGGATTCAGGGCCTGAACCATCCAGGCGGTCATGGCGCCATCCACTTCCAAATCAGCCGTGGTTATCGGCCTGTCCTGGCGGTCATAGGCAACCACGATCTTGGCCATCCGCCGGCGCATATCGGCCAGATCATTGGCAACAGAGAGAATAGCCATGATCTCGGAGGAAACGGCAATGGCAAAGGAAGACTGCATGGTGTAGCCATCCATCTTGCCGCCGATCCCGATGGTGATATTGCGCAGGGCCTGGGCGCAGAAGTCAATAATCCAGTTGAATTCCACCTTCTTGGGATGGATGTCCAGCCGCTTCAAATTCCGTTTGGCAAGCTGAGCATCGGTGTAATTGGCCTCATGCTGCATGCGGGAAGTCAGCGCCACCATCCCCAGATTGTGGGCATTCATGATAGCATTGATATCACCGGTGAGTCCCAGGGAGAACTCGGTCAGGGGAATACACTGGGCAAGACCGCCGCCGGCGGCAGAACCCTTGATATTCATGGTCGGGCCGCCGGATGGCTGACGGATGGCGCCGATTACACTCTTGTTCCGTTTGCCAAGTCCTTGCACCAACCCCATGCAGCAGGTTGATTTCCCTTCACCAAGAGGGGTGGGGCTGATAGCGGTCACATCAATATATTTACCATCGGGCTTGTTGCCCAGACGGCCCATGATCTTCTTGAAATCAAGTTTGCCGATATAATGTCCGTGCGGCAGGATCTCATCTTTTTCAAGACCGAGCTCTTTTTTAATCGTCTTCAATTGTTCTCGAAGAAAAAACTCTCGTTGAGTTTTAGAAATGGTCGCCTCAATTTTCAAATTGATGCTATTTTGCAAATGAGAAAGGTCAAGCTCTTTTTTCAAAAGACCCAGCGCTTTTTCAATACGCGATTTGACGTTAAATGTTTGCAAGACCTCTTGAAGCTCTTCACGCGATGCCGTCGTTAACGCCACAGCAAAATCTGAGAGTTTACCA
>CAITDH010000206.1 GCA_903891045.1 uncultured Desulfobulbaceae bacterium
ATGACCACATAGCCAATGATATAGTAGAGGGCATTGGCATAGCCACTGATTTGGAAGGTGAGTATTCCAAGGAGAACAAATCCTGCATGGGCTATGCCTGAAAATCCAAGCATGCGTTTGATATCGGTCTGGACAAGGGCTGACAGGTTACCGTAAAACATGGAAAGAACTGCACATACCATCAGGATGTTGACAATGATCTGTCCTTCGCCGTTCACCATACTGACAAGGCGGATCAGCAAGGCAACTGCGGCCAATTTAGGGACGGAGGCAATAAAGGCAGTAGTCTCGTTGGAGGCGCCTTCATAGACATCTGGTACCCAGAAATGAAAAGGAAAAAGGGCAAGTTTATAGAAGAAGCCTGTCAATACCATCATGATAGCGACGATTGCTGCTGGTTGATTATATATATGCGAAAGTTTTTCCATGATTACTGCAAGTTGAGTTGATCCAGTCAAGCCAAACAGATAGCTCATGCCAAAGAGCATGAATCCGGTTGCGGTGACACCAAAAAGCAGATATTTGATACCGGCTTCCATTTGAAAATGATAATTTCCAGTGTCATTCCGCATGGGAACCATGATATAGACGGCAAAGGAAGAGAGCTCCATAGCCACAAAAATCGATAGAAGTTCAACGCTTGAGACCAGCATCATGAGCCCGAGGACGCTGATAAACAGGAAAAGATAGTATTCGGGATGAACAGTTTTTTGTATATCTTTCAGTTTGCGTCCCAGGATCAGGACAACAAGCATAGCTCCGGCAATCAAGGTCTTGAAGACCTGAGAGTAAAGGTCAATTTTGTAGGCGTCATAAAAAAGACTTCCTTTCTGGCCAAAACTGAAAAGCGTTGCCGCAAATACTGCTACTCCAAGACCAATGGCAATCGTTTTGATTTTGTCAGCGTCAGTCTTTCCCAGACTGACCAGGAAGATGACAAGAGCCGCTCCCAACAGTGCTAACTCAGGTAGAAATTGCATGTGTAGTACCTTCAGTAGGTCGTTATTTATTAAATGCGATTAATGAAAAATTAATTCTGCGGCGGCAACTGCCTGACCCTGATGCGCATGAAACTGCTCAAGAAGGTTTACAACACTGATGTGCATGAGATCAATAAAAGGCTGTGGTCCCAATCCAATCCAGAAAACAAAAAAGAGGAAGGGGCATAAGGTGATAATCTCACGCAGATTCAGATCCTTGAGCCAAGACTGATCTGGATTATCTGTCCCTCCCCAGACAATCTTTTGAAGCATGCGTAGCATGTAGGCGGCGGCAAGGACCGCACCAGGGATGGCGGCCAAGGCAAGGGCTGTACTGTGTTTGAACGTGCCAGCAAGAATCATGAATTCTCCGACAAAGCTGTTAGTTCCTGGAAAACCAAAAGATGAAAGAGAGAAAAATGCGAGAAATGTGACATAGATTGGCATATACTTGCCAACACCGGTAGCGGAGCGAAGTTCACGACTGTGTGTTCTCTCGTAGATCATTCCGACGCAGAGAAACAGGGCACCAGTGGTAATACCGTGGTTAATCATCTGCAAAATGGAACCTTCTATTCCTTCAAGGTTCATGACAAAGATTCCCAGGGTGACAAATCCCATATGGCCAACAGAGGAGTAGGCAATCAGTTTTTTCATGTCTTGCTGGGCCAGGGCAGTAAACCCTCCATAGATGATGCCAGCAATCGATAACCAGAGGATATAAGGCATGAGTAGCGTGGTGGCCTGTGGCGTTATGGGCAAGGCAAAGCGGAGGAAACCATACGTCCCCATTTTCAAGAGAACGGAGGCCAGAATAACAGAACCTGCCGTTGGTGCTTCCACATGCGCAG
>CAITDH010000207.1 GCA_903891045.1 uncultured Desulfobulbaceae bacterium
CACATCATCAAGCTTAAATGGTTTAATAATCGCTTCAATTTTTTTCATAACATCTCCTTTGCAAAAATCAGAGGACATAAGACAGATTTTCGATCCAGTTTATGGACCTTACTTCCGTTTCTTATTTTCAACTTCTTTTATTCCGTCTTTAAATCAAGCACAAATATTGCCAGCTTGACTTAAAAACGGAATTACTCTCCTCATTACAGGTTATAACCAACCTCACTGTGTTGAGTAAGATCCAGCCCTTGAGTCTCTTCATCAGAGCTTACCCTAAGACCAATGATTACGTCTATGACTTTCAAGATAATAAAGGTCACAACTACTGAGTAAACTATGGTTGTGCCGACACCAATGGCCTGAACTACCAACTGGTGCGGGTTGCCGTTAAGAAGTCCATTGCCGGCCGGATTCACTGCAGATGATGCAAAAATTCCGGTTGCCAAGGCTCCCCAGATTCCCCCGACACCATGCACACCAACCACGTCAAGAGAATCGTCATAACCCATTTTGGATTTGGCAAGAACCGCCAGATAACAAATAACACCCGCCACACCACCCATGATAATGGCAGAAATCGGACTAACAAAACCCGCCCCGGGAGTAATTGCCACCAGTCCGGCCAGAGCACCGGATGCAGCCCCCAAGGTGGTCGGTTTTCCCTGTATCTTCCACTCCGCAAAAACCCAGGTAAGGGCACCAGCACCTGTTGCCACCTGAGTCGTAAAAAGGGCAAGAACAGCAATAGGACTTGCGCCAAGCGCGCTACCGGCATTAAACCCAAACCAGCCAAACCAGAGCAGACCGGCACCCAAAACCGTCATTGGCAGATTATGGGGATGCATGGAATCACGACCATACCCTTTTCGCTTACCAAGGACCAATGCCGCAACCAGAGCCGCGGCGCCGGAATTAATATGAATAACCGTACCGCCTGCAAAATCGAGGGCTCCCATCTTAAAGAGCCATCCCTCCAGCCCCCAAACCCAATGACAGACGGGGAGATAAACCAGAGTTGACCACAAAATCGTAAAGGCCAGAAAAGCGGTAAATTTCATCCGCTCCGCAAAGGCCCCGGTAATCAGCGCCGGAGTAATAATGGCAAACATAAGCTGAAAGGCACAAAACAACAAGGAAGGGATAGTAGCTGAATAAGGCCCTGGCTCCAATCCTACACCTTTCAAAAAAACATTATCAAGATTACCGATAAAATGGCCGACATCTGGACCAAAAGCTAAGGAGTAACCATAGACAACCCAGAGTATAGAGACAATCCCCAGGCAGACAAAACTCTGCATAGTTGTTGCCAGCACATTTTTGCTGCGAACCAGACCACCGTAAAACAGGGCCAACCCCGGGGTCATCAACATCACCATTGCCGTGGCAATGAGCACAAAAGCAGTATCTCCAGTATTCATCTTTTTCTCCTTAGTAACACATTTATTTATTGATGGTTATAGGCTGTCTCCGAATGTTCAGATGAATCAAGACCTACAACCTCATCCTCTTCTGTCAGCCTGAGCCCCATGACGGAATCAATGACCTTCAAAAGAATCCAACTAACCACCAGAGTGTAACCTCCAACAACCACAACACCTATGGCCTGCTTTCCAAGCTGAGCCACATTTCCAGCCAGCAGACCATCAACTCCAGCAGGATTTACCTGGGTAGAGGCAAAAATTCCCAGACAAAGCGTGCCCACCACTCCACCAACCCCATGGATACCAACTACGTCAAGCGAGTCATCAAACTTGAACCGGCTCTTCAAACGCACGGCCAGAAAACAAACCACCCCGGCCAAAAGCCCAATGACGATGGCCGCATTTGGGCCGACAAAACCGGCAGCCGGAGTGATTGTGGCAAGCCCAGCTATTGCCCCAGAGGCCGCTCCGAGCGTTGTGGCATTCCCCATGACAAACCGCTCCATCATCACCCACATGAGCATACCAGCCATACCGGCCAGATGCGTGGCCACAAAGGCCGTGGCCGCAACCTCGTTTGCGGCAAGGGCCGATCCGCCATTAAAACCAAACCAACCAAACCACAGCAGGCCTGTTCCCAGCAAGGTCATGGGCAGATTGTGCGGCATAATACTTGTCCGCCCATATCCCCGCCGTGGCCCCACCACCAGAACAGCCGCAAACGCCGCCGCCCCGCAGGTCACATGCACAACCAGACCACCGGCAAAATCAAGCACACCCATCTGCGCCAGCCAGCCCCCCTTAGCCCAGACCCAGTGACAGACAGGGTTATAGACCAATATTGTCCACGACAGGGCAAAGACCAGAAAGGGGACAAACCGTACCCTCTCGGCAAAGGCGCCGGTGATAAGAGCCGGGGTAATAATGGCAAACATGCACTGATAAATCATAAAAACCGTCTGCGGGATTGTGGTCGCATAATCAGGGCTTGGGGCACTGCCCACCCCATTCAAGGCAAACCATGACAAATCTCCTATCATCCCCCCGACATCGGGACCAAAAGACATTGAGTAGCCCAGATAAACCCACTCGATGGAAACAAGGGCAATCATGAAAAAACTCTGCATGATCGTCCCCAACACATTCTTTCCGCGCACCATCCCGCCATAAAAAAGAGCAAGGCCTGGTGTCATAAGTAACACCAGCCCGGCCGCCGCCAGGATAAATGCTGTATCCGCCTTGTTCACTTTCTTCCTCCTTGATAATTTGAATCAAACACACAGGGTCTCCCGCCCCGCACCCTGTTGCTCCGTGTCCACTCCCCTGCACCAGACAGGGGTTTTATAACCGACACATAGCAACACTCTCGTCATTTCTTCCTATTACAAAAGGCGTGCCAAAAATCAAACGAAACAATAACAACCCGTAACAACATGACATATCTTCGAATAAAAGCCAACTCCCCATCGCAAACAAATTACATTTTCGTAAAGTTCACACAGAATAATGTCAAATTTGTCAACATCTTTCCGCCTGCAATACAGTGACACAACTTATTTGCCAATGAAATTATTTTACATTTTAACACATGACGGGTATTCTTCTTTAAATGAAATATTTATAATTACTTCTACTGCTGTCCTCCCAATAAGAAAATGACCTCTCTACCATGAATATCAATGGACACCACTTCAGAACCATCTGGCCAGCCCCAGAGGACAAACAGAGTGTCTGTATTATCGATCAACGCCAACTTCCCCACCAATTTGTTATCGAATCCCTGACCTGCGTAGACGATGCAATAACCGCTATCAAGGATATGCATGTGCGAGGCGCAGGCCTCATAGGCGCCACTGCAGGCTTTGGCATGTATCTAGCAGCAATCAAGGCTTCGGATCATGATGTGGATGCAAAGCTGAAAGAGGCGGCAATGCGGCTGAACAAGAGTCGACCCACCGCCAGAAATCTCGGATGGGCCATAGAACGTGTTCTTGCCGCGACTAAAAAAGTCAGTGAAGGAGCGGAAAAAAAGAAGGCAGCATACATGACCGCCTGCGAGATTGCCGATGAAGACGCCGCTTTCTGCAGGCAAATAGGTGTCCACGGCCTCGAACTTATTGCCGCCATCAGTAAAGAGAAGAATGGCGAACCAGTCAATATTCTCACCCACTGCAATGCAGGCTGGCTGGCCTTTGTTGATTATGGCAGCGCCACAGCCCCCATCTACGCGGCAAGAGACGCTGGAATCGCAGTCCATGTCTGGGTGGACGAAACCCGTCCCTGGAACCAGGGGGCAAAACTCACCGCATGGGAACTGCAACAGGAGGGTATCGCCAACACCCTGATAACCGACAACACCGGCGGCCATTTGATGCAGAATGGCTTGGTCGATTTGGTCATTGTCGGCAGCGACCGTACCACCCATACCGGCGATGTGGCCAACAAGATAGGAACCTACTTAAAGGCCCTGGCCGCCCATGATAACAACATCCCCTTTTATGTTGCCCTGCCTTCCTCCACCTTTGACTGGGAGTTGGAAGATGGTGCCCAGATCCCCATTGAACAACGTTCAGGGGATGAAATCACCTCGATCAGCGGCATGAACGATACAACAGGGAAGGTTGCAACCGTTCGACTGGTTGCAACCGGGACAAAGGCAGTCAATTACAGTTTTGATATTACACCAGCACGACTTATCAGTGGTCTTATCACAGAAAGGGGAATTGTCCAGGCCAACAAAGAAGCAATTCATGCTCTTTTTCCGGACAAAAAACACAACTGAGTCAAGGGATAACTATGACACCAACAGAACACAGACATTCAATTCGTAAAAATTCCCTCCATCTTCTCGACTATCTCATCATTGACCAGCACGGTCTACAGACCACATACTCCATGGGCCGAACCCTAGATGTAAGTGAAAATGGACTCAAACTAGAAACAACCCAGGAAATATCGAAGGGAGACACACTGCTGATTACTGTTGGACTGGAGGAGGATCTGGTGGATCTCCGTGGTGAAGTTATCCACACAGAAATGCTTGACGAACGTCATATTACCGGCATTGAATTTCAGGATATCTCTGTGAATGGAAGAAGAATTTTCAAAAAATATGCCGAGGCCTTTCGCTCAATGCAAACGAATAATTCCTGATTTGAGATCGAGCTATTTCTCATGAAGACAAGACACTGTGCGGGGCAATATTTTTCCCCGCCTCAATGGCAACTCTCTCAAGATAACTATAGGCGCCTATAAAAGCATTTTCACCAAGTATACTATCCTTGAGAAAAGCTCCGGTTTCCAAGATACAGTTTTTCCCTATAACGGAATGACCAGTGATATGTACGCCTGGATAAAGAATGACATCCAGGTCTATTTTCACCTCAGGGGCAATGGAAGTGGTTGTAGGATCATGCATGGTAATCCCCTCCAGCATCAATTGACGGTTGCGACGCATCTGTAATTCCTTATGTGCCTCTGCCAATTCAATCCGTGAATTAACCCCAAGGACATCCAATGGCCGAGATGTTATGTATTTCTCAACAGGCTGCTTCTGTTCATTAGCAATTGAAACGATGTCAGTAAGATAGACCTCACCCTGACTGTTATTGGTTCCGATATTTTTCAAGATTGGAAAAAGAAAGTCAACATCAACACAGTAGATCCCGGCATTAATTTCTCTGATCTTTTTCTGCTCAGGGGTCGCATCTTTTTCTTCAACAATTGAGAGTACTTTACCAACGTTATTGGTAATAATTCGTCCATAATTCTCAGGATTTTCAAGAAAAGTGGTCATAATTGTGAGCAGTCCACCATGGGCCAGGTGGTTCACATACATCTGTTTCAAAGTTTCGGTCTGAATCAGCGGAGTATCTCCACAAAGGATCATGACCGTACCTTTTTTGCTGCCAATTATCTGTTCGGCACACAAAACAGCGTGACCAGTGCCCAATTGTTCTTCCTGAACACACAGCACTACGTCAAAACCGGCCAGAGATCGCTCTACGTCATCACGCTGATGACCAATAATGGCTACAGTTTTATCTGCACCCAAAGGCTTGACCGCAGTCAGTACATGATGCAGCATCGGGGCATAAAAAACCTCGTGTAAAACCTTAGCCTTTTCTGATTTCATGCGAGTCCCTTTGCCCGCTGCCAAAATCACAAGAGAAAGAATGGATTGATCAAGCACAATAATTCCTTTTTGAGGGTAAGGTGTATCCTTCACAGAAGTGACCTATTTGAAAAGAGCAAAATAAGCTCAACTCAATTATACAGAAAAGATCAATCTGTCAAGAACAGGGAGGTAAACAGAATGCAAAGGAAGACAGGAAGTTTACAAGCTGCCTTGAATGTTTTTCATCAGACGCAAGAAAGCCCCAATCAGTTGAACTGATTGGGGCTTTTCACATAAAAAATTCGGCGGCGTCCTACTCTCCCACATAGTCACCCATGCAGTACCATTGGCGCAGAAGAGCTTAACGACCGTGTTCGGAATGGGAACGGGTGGATCCTCTTCGCTATGACCACCGAAAAAAGTGGAATTCAATTGAATGGCTAAGGAATGATTCCTCAGCTTACTTCAATCTATATAAAAAATCGATAATCGAATAGTAGAGTATTCAGTAACATTTTAATCAAAAAAATTGGATAAGCCGCACGGCTTATTAGTATCGGTTAGCTCCATGCATTACTGCACTTCCACACCCGACCTATCAACGTTGTAGTCTTCAACGAGCCTTTAGGTGACTTAAGTCACGGGATATCTAATCTTGGAGTGGGCTTCCCGCTTAGATGCTTTCAGCGGTTATCCCTGCCGAACTTAGCTACCCAGCAATGCCCCTGGCGGAACAACTGGAACACCATAGGTTCGTCCATTCCGGTCCTCTCGTACTAGGAAAAGATCTCCTCAAATATCCTCCGCCCGCAACAGATAAGGACCAAACTGTCTCACGACGTTTTAAACCCAGCTCACGTACCACTTTAATTGGCGAACAGCCAAACCCTTGGGACCTGCTCCAGCCCCAGGATGTGATGAG
>CAITDH010000208.1 GCA_903891045.1 uncultured Desulfobulbaceae bacterium
AGAAAATATTCTGCAAGGAGACGAATATCTCCAGGTCGGTTCCGAAGCGGCGGAAGTGAGATGGGAAATTCCGAAAGACGGTAATAAAGATCTTCGCGGAACACTTTTTCGTTCACTGCAATCCTGAGGTTGCGGTTGGTTGCAGACACGATGCGAACGTCACATTCAATCACGTCGGTTCCGCCAACGCGTTCGAACCGTTTTTCCTGTATGATGCGAAGGAGCTTCGCCTGCAAACCGATATCCAATTCACCAATTTCATCAAGGAATAATGTTCCCCCCTCTGCTTGTTCAAATCGTCCAATTCTGCGCTCTGTGGCCCCTGTAAAGGCGCCTTTTTCATGGCCAAACAGTTCACTTTCAAGAAGCGTTTCGGGCAAAGCGGAACAATTTACAACCAGAAAAGATTTGTTTTTTCGCCGACTGTTATAGTGCAGGGATTTGGCTACCAGGGTTTTTCCGGTACCCGACTCACCGCGCAGGAGGACAGTGGCGTTGGAATCTACCACTCTGTGTACCATGTCGTAGACGTCCTGCATCCGGCTTGAATTTCCGATGATATCATTAATTCTGTTTTTTTCTGAAAGTTCACGTTTAAGTCTTAGATTTTCTAAACGTAGTCCTTCTTGTTCCCGGTTTACTGTCTGAATTCTTCTGGTGGTTTGGGCAATAAGGCCACTGAGAACGATTAGAAATCGCAGATCCGCATCGGCTTGATGGTTTAAACCATCTTTATACATCCGATCAACACTGAGAGAACCAATGATTTGTTGTTCATCTCTGATGGGGACACAAAGAAACGATTTGTCTTTATGGGAAATATCTCCTCGTGCCCCGGTTCTGTTAAGAAAACGGGGTTCATCGGCGATATGGGGCACAATGATCGGTTCGCCCGAGGCAACAACTCTTCCGGTAATGCCCTCACCAAGTACATATTGCCCAAGTTTTTTATTTTCCGCACTGAGTCCATGCGCCACTTCTATTTCCAGTTTTCCGGTCAAGGGATTGATGATCGTGATTGTTCCGTTCTCCATGGATTTTAAATCGGCCAGGGTTTTCATGATTTTTTCCAGACAATCACTCAAGTTGATTGCTGAAGCAAGTTCCTTGGTGATTTTGTACAAACACGTTAGGTCCTGGAGTTCTGCTGAGATATCTTTTTGTTCCTGCATAATTAATGTTTTTTTATCGATTGTGAGGGGAGGTAGAGAGTTTAATCATGTTGGTTAAGATTTTATAAAGATATTTGTAACAGAAGATGCGATGTTTATCGATTAAATATTACAATTTTGTTTTTTTAATCAATGTCTTGTTTTTGGCAGATGTTGACAGTTTTTGGCTTAGATGGTAAAAGAGCTCAGAATGATGGAGGAATGGCCGAGTGGTTGAAGGCGGCGGTCTTGAAAACCGTTGTACGAAAGTACCGTGGGTTCGAATCCTACTTCCTCCGCCATCTATTCTGGAGAGGTGACCGAGAGGCCGATGGTGCTCGCCTGCTAAGCGAGTGTGGGGGTTAAACTCCACCGAGGGTTCAAATCCCTCCTTCTCCGCCAATGCCAATAAACCCCTTTTAAGTTTTTACTTAAAAGGGGTTTTTGTTTTTATAATGAAGGAATATGATCACGTAGGTGAGTTGTTGAGCGTAATCTGGTGAGAAGGTATTTTTTTAAAAAAATAGTGAGGTTGACAGGATGAAAATTGAATGGGCATATTTTCGGAAAGGGTGAGTATCGTGCAACAAGGCCCGGGAGGCTCTTGGGCATCAAATTGAGATTGTGGTTGAGAGTGATGCGAAAAAAGAGGCGTTGCAGGCTGAGGCGGTATGGGACAGATTGCAGCGAGCCGAGAAGATCTTTGTCGCTAAAGGGCAAAAGGTGCAAATCTATGTCCCTGACCTGTTAGTTAAAGATGAGCTCATGCATGATGTCCTTGGTCGAAGCGGAAACCTACGTGCGCCCACAGTACAGGTGGGGAACACCTATTATGTAGGCTATAATGAAACCATGTATAAGGAGTTGATGACATGAACTGGAAAAGTCTGTTTACCCCTGGGGCCAACATGAGTCCGGAAGAGGCCAGGAAGTTTATCGATGGCCATCCCAGAGATTCCTATCAGATTCTTGATGTGCGACAACCCAAGGAATATGAACGAGGTCATCTTGCCGGCGCCTTGCTCATGCCGGTAAAAGAGGTGGCAACCAGGCTTACCGAACTGGACCGGGATGAACCCTTGCTGGTTTACTGCCATTCAGGGGTGCGTAGCAAGGCTGCTTGTCAACTGTTGTTGGCCGAAGGTTTCAAAGACGTTTACAATATGAGCGGCGGGATTGTCGCCTGGAAGGGTGAAAAAGTCAGCGGCGGTGAATTGCAGGGCGTGGAGTTTTTCATGGACCGGGAGTTTCCGGATGTCTTTCAGATGGCCTATGCTATGGAAGAGGGGTTGCGTCAGCTCTATCTTGGTCTTGTGGACAGGGTTACCAATACAGAAAATAAAAAGTTTCTGGAGCGGTTAGCTGCCTTTGAAGAGGGGCATAAGGCAATGCTTGTGGCCATGTTTGCCCCGGAGGATTTCAGCGGCAGCGAAGAGACCACGATCGTGGAGGGTGGTCTGGATCGACAACAGATTCTGGCCCATTTTGATCCGCAACAGGATAGCATGGAAGATATTCTGCAACTGGGGATGATGCTTGAGGCTCAGGCCCTGGATCTCTACACTCGTCTGGCCAAAAAGAGTGAGGTGGGAAAAAGCAGAGAGCTTTTTCAATTCCTGGCCAAAGAGGAGGCCAACCATTTGAGTTATTTGACCGAGGCGTTGGATAAATTGCTTGCTGAGTAGGGCCATTGCGAGGAGAGCGTTTTTAACCCTGTCCTCGCAATGGCGGGAGTAAGAAGAGAATGATGCCGGATGGTTATCGCTCCGCTGGTGGTGGCGGCGGCGGTGGTGAGGCGGGAGCGGTAAGATGTTGTTCGTTTTGCAGACGTTCTTCATAAACTGAGAGGAGAAGGAAAGTGGCCAGCGGTTGGGTAAAGAAGATAGCCACAAACACACTGCCTCCCAGTGACAGGATAACCAGGTAGAGTACGGTAAGAATAATCTGGTCGGTCCAAGGTTCTCTGGTGGCCATTGCCCATGATTCTTTGAGCGCGTCCATAATGCCCAGCTCTTTGTCGGTCATCAGGGGTATCATGTAGATGGTGCCAAAGACCAGACATCCGGTCATGAGAATGCCGGGAAGTATCAGCATCTTAAAGCCAACAACCAGGGCCATCATTACCAGAAAACCAAAAAGAGCCAGTGGCAGGAAAAGCCGCATCTCGGAAAAAAGATCCTTTACATCCGGCTCTCTTCCTTCCCGCAGGGCCCGAAGGAGTGATTGTGTATATCCGGCCATGGTCACCGGGGCCAGGATTCCCAAACTGCAGATACTCACAATAACCTGTACCAGGGTCAGAATCAGAACCGGTCCGATAAATTTCAGCGTGTTCTGCCATGCCGTTACCACATGTTCCTTAAAATCCATTTTATCCTCCTTGCTTGTTTGAGAAAGTTGAGGGTGTCTCTTAATCAAAAATCACTGCCAACACTTCTTGGATGGTTGAAACCCCCTGCAGATCCATTTTGCTCTTCCAGGTCAGTCTATCCAGATTGCCTCGGGGGAGGATAAAGCGGGTAAAGCCTAGACGTTCTGCCTCCCGTACCCGCAACTCGATCTGGCCTGTGGCCCGGATCTCGCCGGCCAGTCCAACCTCGCCGCAGACCACCGTAGTTGATGGGATTGTCCGGTTCAAAAGGCTTGAGGCCAGGGCGCAGATTACACCAAGGTCCAGGGCCGGTTCCTCGATCCGGATGCCGCCGGCGATATTGAGAAAGATGTCATGGCCGTACAGATTGAGGCCGGCTTTTTTTTCCAGTACCGCGCAGAGCAGGGCCAGGCGCTGGGGATCGGCCCCAATGGCAGTTCGTCTGGCGGTACCGAGATTGGTGGGGCTGACCAGGGCCTGGACCTCAACGAGGATGGGCCGGGTGCCTTCAATGCTCGGCAGGACCACGGAACCAGGGACATCAAGAGGCCGTTCCGCCAGAAAGATCTCGGAAGGGTTGTTCACCTGCACCAACCCCTCTTCCTTCATCTCAAAGACCCCGATCTCATTGGTGGAGCCAAAACGATTTTTCACGGTGCGCAGGATACGGAAGGCATGGTTGCGGTCACCTTCAAAATAGAGCACCGTATCCACCATGTGCTCCAGGACCTTCGGCCCGGCCAGGGCCCCGTCCTTGGTAACATGGCCCACCAAAATGGTCGGGATATTTTCCTGCTTGGCCATGGTCAGGATGCGGGCCGCAGATTCCCGGACCTGGGTTACGGAACCGGGAGCTGAGGGAAAATCCTCACAGGCCAGGGTCTGGATGGAATCCACGGCCAGAAGGGCGGGGCGCATCTCACGGGCCATGGCGATGATGGCCTCGACCCTGTTTTCGCAGGCCAGATACTCTTCCGGGTGGATGGCATCCAGACGCCTGGCTCGGAGTTTGATCTGGTGGGCGGATTCCTCGCCCGATACATAGAGGACACGTTTGTTCTGTCTGGCGATGGCAGCTAGCAGATGCAGCAGCAGGGTGGATTTGCCGATACCGGGATCACCGCCAATGAGTACCACCGAGCCCGGCACAATACCGCCGCCCAGCACCCGGTCGAGCTCGTCGATGCCCGTGGGGATTCGCTCCTCGTCGCTATCCGGGGCCAGGTGCAGGGGAACCGGCTTGACGCTGAGGGTTGCCCGTCCTCCTGACCGGATCGGGGTAATCAGCTCCTCCACCAAAGATTCCCACTCCCCGCACTGGGAGCAGCGGCCCAGCCATTTCAGACTTTGATAGCCGCATTTCTGACAGATAAAGACTGTTTTTTCTTTCTTTTTTGGTATATTCATAAAGGAATAAGTAACCCCGGTAACCGGGAAGACAGCCTGGATAAGTACCTTGAAACAGAATATTTTTTCAAAAACAAGAAAATATTCTGTAAGGTACTAATCCGTCTTTAGCCTTCAGCGTAATAGAGGAAATAACCATGGACACATCTTCAAGTAGTATGCCTTCGTCTCCGGCCCCTGTCAAATGGATTTCTCTCTGGTCTTCCCTTGGTTTTCTCTTTCGCAGCCCAAAAATTCTTGGTACGAGCTTGCTGCTGGTTCTTTTGACTTTTGCGCTTACCTGGGGCGGGTATATGCTGGCCGTGAGGTATGTTGATGGCCAGACAGCCGGTTTTTTTCAGCAGATACCCGAGGCCGTGGGGATCTGGGGTTGGATGAAACACCTTGGCTGGCTGGTAATGAAGTGGACTTTGTTTGTTATTTCCCGGATTGTCGCTTTTTATCTGGCCTTTATCCTGGCTTATACCCTCAGCGCCCCCGGTTATGTCTTTTTGAGTAGCGCCGCGGAGAAAAAACACGCCGGGATGGCCTTTGCAGAAGATGCAGCCTTTACCCTCAAAGGGATAGTAACCGATATTCTGGAAGGATTGAAGATTGGCATCCTTGGGCTGGTGGTAACCGTTGTGGCCTTGACCGCCAACTTTATTCCGATCTTTGGCCAGGTCATTGTCCTTCTTCTTTACACCTATTATTCGGCCATTATGTTTCTTGATTATCCGACATCACGGCGCCGCTGGAGTCTGGGCCGCAAGATTGGCTGGCTGCGCAGGCACGGCAGAGCCGCTTTTCGTCTGGGGATCCTGCCCGCAGTGGTCAGTTTGATTCCTTTCGTTAATATCTTTCTCATGGCCCTGCTTTTTCCTTTGCTCACGGTATATGTAACCTTGAATTTCAGTGCCCTGGAACAGGCAGAACAAGAGGGGGCAGCCGAATAATTCCATTTCTAAATCAAGATGAGCACGCGAAGGCGAGCGAGCAGCGACGAGGCAGTAATGAGTACGGTGAGGAGCGGCGCAGCACAGCCGACAAAGTGAACGCTTGATTTAGAAATGGAATAAGGTTCCCTTAAACCAGTTCGGCCATTACCTGATTAGCAAAGATCCTGCCTCTGGCCGTCAGGCGCAGGTGGCTTGCAGTCATCTCCAATAACCCCTGGTCAACAAGACGGATAAGGATATTGCCGTAGCAGTCATTCAACTCCATCTCATAGCGCTTCTGCAGGCGTTCTTTTGACACCCCCCGGTTCATCCGCAATCCCATGATCACGGTCTCCCGAAAGGATGCTGCAGGTTCCAGGCACTCTTCTTCCTGCACCACCGACTGCCCGGATTCAATCTGTTCACAGAAGAGTCGCGGATCACGGGTCTTCTGCCGGCGTCTGCCCGCCAGGCAGGCAACGGCGCCGGCGCCTAAAGCCAGGTACGGGCCGTTCTGCCAGTAGTTGATGTTGTGGCGGCATTCATAGCCAGGTCTGGCATAATTGGAGATTTCATACTGCGCAAGCCCGGCCTGCCTGCAAAGCGTGGCGGTGATCTGATCCATGGCCGCAATCTCTTCTTCGTCCGGCAGAGCAAGCAGCCCCTGCTCCAATTGCTGATAATAGGGGGTGCCTTGTTCTACGGTCAGTTCGTAAAGCGAGAGATGGTCGGGTGCCAGGGACAGGGCCTGTTCCAGGGTCTGTTGCCAGGATTTATGATCCTGACCAGGGATTCCATACATCAAATCGAGGCTGAGATTGTCAAAGCCGCCCGCCCGTGCCTGGCGCACAGCGGTTATGGCGTCGTCCGCTGAATGGGGACGGCCAAGGAGTTGTAGCTCGGTATCTTGCAAGGATTGGACGCCGATTGACAGCCGGTTGATGCCGCTGCGGCGCAGCAGGGTCAGCTTGGCCAGATCAATGGTCTTGGGATTGGCCTCAATCGAGATCTCCGCCTGATGGGTAAATCCAAACAGCCTTTTGCAGGCAGTCACAATGTCTGCCAGTTCTTGACCGGCAAGAAGGGTAGGGGTCCCGCCGCCCAGAAACAGGGTGGAGAGGGGTTGGACAGATACGGAATGGCTGAGTTCTTTGGCCTCACGGAGCAAGGCGGTGACGTAACGCTGATGCAGATTGTCCATGCCCGGCCAGGAGACAAAGGAGCAGTAAGGGCACTTGGAGACGCAAAAGGGGATGTGGATATAGAGGGAAGAGAGCTCTGTCAATGCAGCTTCTCCATCATTTCCCGGCATTCCTGTTGGAGATCGGTCATCAATCCATGGTCGGCAAAGGAGTAGCTGCCATCGCCAATGATAATATGGTCAAGAAGCTGGATCTGCATCAGGGAGCAGAGCAGGCACAGGGTGCGGGTCAGATGGCGGTCTTGGGGCGAGGGGTCGAGGCTGCCCGAGGGATGATTATGGGCGATGATCAGGGCGGCGGCATGATGTTCCAGGGCGCGGCTGATCAGCTCCCGGGGATAGACGGTGTTGACGTTGATGGTGCCCTCGGCCACCACCTCGGAGTCGATGATGGCATGTGAAGAATCGAGAAAGATAACGGTGAAGACCTCTTTTTTCAGGCCGCGCAGGGAGTGGAGGAGATAGTCCCTGACCTCGGCCGAGGAATGGAGATAACGCTTGCCCTGGAGCCGCTCCTTCAGATAACGCCGGGCAACCTCCTGGACAAAATGGATGGCAAAGCTGTTTTTTGGACCGATCCCCTGGATCTTCTGGAGGGCAGGGATGGAGGCCTCAAAGACGGCGGCAAAGGAGCCGCATTCGGCCAGGGCGGCCCGAGCAGCCTCTTTACAATCGGTGCGCGGGGTGCCGAAGGTGAGCAGCAGCTCCAGAACTTCGGCATCGGTGAAGCCGTCCAGGCCGCGGGCCAGAAAACGGTCCCGCAACCGCTGGCGGTGTCCCTCTCCCTTTTTCTGCCACTCTTCTTTGTCCACCGGGTTGTTTATTCCGCCAGTACTTGGGTAAAGAGCTTGTTGGCCAGGGCGGGATTGGCCTGACCCTTGGTCTTCTGCATCAGCTGGCCGACAAAGTAACTCATCAGTTTGGTCTTACCATTCTTAAAGTCTGCGACCTGGCCTGGGTTGTCGGCAATGATCTGGCGAACGATGGTCTGGAGCTCGCCTTCATTGGAGACCTGGCCAAGATTCTGTTCCTGGACCACGGTCTCCGGTCCCTTGCCGCTGGCCATCATCACCAGGAAAACGGTCTTGGCGATCTTGCCGCTGATCGTCCCTGACTCCACCATGTTCACCAGAGAGCCCAACTGTTCGGCCGTGACCCTGCAGGTGGAGAGTTCTTCGCCCTTGAGCTCGCGCATCAGTTCGGTCATGATCCAGTTGGAGACCTTCTTGGCCTGATTGCAGGTCTTGACCGCAATCTCGAAATAGTCGGCCAGCTCGCGGGAGCCGGTCAGGAGCGAGGCATCATGTTCGGGCAGTTCGTAGTCCTGCATGAACCGGAGCTTGCGTTCATCCGGCAGTTCGGGCAGGGTGGCGCGGATGGCCTCAATCCAGGCATCATCGATCACAATCGGCACCAGATCGGGGCAGGGAAAATAGCGGTAATCGTGGGCCTCTTCCTTGCCGCGCATGGATTCGGTGCAGTTGCGGTCGGGATCCCAGAGCAGGGTCTCCTGGATAATTGAGCCGCCGTCCATGAGGATATCCCGCTGCCGCCGCACCTCGTATTCCAAGGCGCTTTGCACATTGCGAAACGAGTTCATGTTTTTAAGTTCGGTGCGGGTGCCAAGCTTCTCCTGGCCAACCGGGCGCAGGGAGATATTGGCGTCGCAACGAAAACTGCCCTCCTGCATGTTGCCGTCACAGATATCGAGATAGCGGAGGATGGCGTGGATCTTGCGCAGATAGGCAGCGGCCTCTTCCGGGGAACGCAGATCCGGTTCGGAGACGATCTCGAGCAGTGGGGTGCCGGTGCGGTTGAGATCGACATAGGAAACGGGTTCACGGTCGTCATGGATCAGTTTGCCGGCATCCTCTTCCATGTGCATGCGGGTGATGCCGATTTCCCGTTTGCGGCCGTCCACCTCGATCTCCACCTGGCCATGTTCCACAATGGGCAGATCAAACTGCGAGGTCTGATACCCCTTGGGCAGATCGGGG
>CAITDH010000209.1 GCA_903891045.1 uncultured Desulfobulbaceae bacterium
CACGAATGGAGCCGCCCGGCAGCTGGACGATGATATGGGAATTGATGCCCAGGATCTGGTCGCGCAGGCCGTTGGTGAAGCCCGAATAGACGGCCAGCACCACGATCAGGGCCATGACCCCGACCGTGATACCGGCAACCGAGATCAGCGAGATCAGCGAGATGAAACGCTGCTTATGTCTGGCCCGCAGATAGCGGAAACTGATAAACCATTCGTACATATCAGATGCCGGATGGCGCTATGTTTATTTGTAGCATTTTTTGCACGATCCGCCTGGTTCTTTCTGCCCTTTCCCTTCTGCCTTTCCGCCTTTGTCCTCTGTCTCCGGTTTCATATGGGGGAAGAGGATGACGTCGCGGATGGACGGGGAGTTGGTGAGCAGCATGATCAAGCGGTCAATACCGATTCCCTGGCCGGCGGCAGCGGGCATCCCGTATTCCAGGGCGCGGACAAAGTCTTCGTCCATCTCGGCGTGGATCTCTTCGTCATCGCCTTTTTCAGCGATTTGCTGTTCCAGACGCTGGCGCTGATCAATGGGGTCGCTGAGCTCGCTGAAGGCATTGGCGATCTCGCGGCCGGTGATGAACAGCTCAAAACGGTCGGTCACGGTCGGGTCCTGTTCATTGCGGCGGGCCAGCGGCGAGACCTCAATGGGGTAGGAGGTGATGAAGGTGGGGTCGATCAGTTTCTCTTCCACCAGCAGCTCAAAGAGCGCCGTCCTGGCCTTGCCGGGACCGGCCAGGGGCTCAAGCTTAACCCCCTTTGTTGTTCGGGCCAGGGCCAGGACCTTGTCATCGTCGTTGATGATTTCCGGGTCAATGCCGCCGATCTCAGTCAGGGCCTCGTTCATGGTCAGACGCCGCCAGGGCGGGGTGAGGTCAACCTTGGTGCCCTGATACTCGATCTCCATGCTCTCGTTCACCTCTTGTGACAGCCAGGAGACCAGTTCTTCGGTGATGTCCATCATGTCATGGTAGGTGGCATAGGCCTGATAGAATTCCAGCATGGTGAACTCCGGATTGTGCCGGGTGGACAGTCCTTCGTTGCGGAAGTTGCGGTTGATTTCAAAGACTCGTTCAAAGCCGCCGACCAGTAGCCGTTTCAGGTAAAGCTCCGGGGCGATGCGCAGGTAGAGGTCCATGCCGAGGGCATTATGGTGGGTCATGAACGGTTTGGCCTGGGCGCCGCCGGGGATCGGCTGCATCATCGGGGTCTCCACTTCCATGAAGCCACGGTTACCGAGGAATTCCCGGATCAGGCGGATGATCTCAACCCGTTTGCGGAAGATGGCCCGGCTTTCCGGGGTGACGATCAGGTCCACATAGCGCTGGCGATAGCGGGTCTCGACATTGGTCAGACCGTGCCATTTTTCAGGCAGGGGGCGCAGGGATTTGGTGATCATCACCAGCTTGTCGGCCATGACCGAGAGTTCATTGGTCTGCGTTTTGAACAGCTTGCCTTCAATGCCGACGATATCGCCGATATCCCATTTCTTGAAGGCGGCAAACTGATCCTCACCCACGGTATCCTGCTTGACATAGATCTGGATCTGGCCCGAGGCGTCGGTCAGGTGGCAGAAGGCCGCCTTGCCGAATTTGCGCATGGACATGATCCGACCGGCAATGGAATAGGTGAAGCGGGTGTCCTCAAAGGTCTCCGCCGCCAGCTGTTCCCCTTTGGGTAGCAGTTCCTTGATTCGGTTGGCCGGCTTGAAGCTGTTGCTGAAGATATTGATGCCAAGCGCGGCCAGGGCCTCTGCTTTTTCCCGTCGTTGTTTCAGTAATTGATTTTCTTGACTCATGGTGGATAGTGGTAAGTTAAAGGTTCTTATTTAGGTGTTTAGACTGAAGGCTGAAGGTTATAGGTTTTCAATATTGACTTGTCCTATATTTTGTAACGCGTATTTCCTTCAGCCTTCGGTCTTCAGTCTCTTTGCCTGAGTATTTATGGTTAAACCTGATATCTCTCTTTGAGTGTCTTGGATATGTCCCGGGTCAGGTCCAGTACCTTGCGGGCCAAAACTGGTGGCAGTGAACCGGTGCCGCAACTGGGGGTGATCAGGGTCTGTTTGAGAATGGCGGCAAGATCCCGTCCCGGTCTGCACAGTTGTTCCGCCTGCTCTTCCCATAGCCTGACCAGCGTTTCACAGCTCTCTTTTTCAATGGCCTCATGGCTCGAAGTGGGGACAATGCCCCAGGCCAGGATCTTGCCTTGATCCAGATAGGTATGAAGCTGCTCTTTCAGGAGCACCAGCCGATCAAAATATCCGTAGGCGTCAAAGCTCAGGATGTCGATTTCTGAGCTGAGCAGGAGATCCCATTCGGTGTTGGCGCAGACATGGACCCCGGCTAAAGCCCCCACCGAGTGGATGGCGGCGCTGACTTCGTTGATATCTGTCCTGATGTCACCTGCGGCAATCGAGATAAAGGCCGAGGAGCCCAACCCCGCAAGGGCTGGTTCATCGATAAAGATCAGGACCGGCAAACGGGATTGTTTTTTGAGAAACAACGCCTGCCAGGCGGCCTTCATAGCCAGCCCTTTGACCACAATGTCATGGATGGCGGGATTATAGTAACCGAGCCGGTCTTCTTTGTCGTGGACCCCGGTGAGCATGGTAAAGGGGCCGGTGATCTGGCCCTTGAGCGCGGTGGGGCTGACAAAATCTCCAGCCGCGTCAGTCAGGGTGTAAATGCCTTGGGCCCGCTGTTTGCTCACGGCAAAACGGGAGTTCAACAGGAGTTCCGGATCTTCGGCAGCCTGCAGGTATTCCTCGTAAAAGGCGAGCTGCGCCTCTTCAAATTCGGCGACCTCCGTATCGTAATAGATGCGGCTGTCACTGGTCTCAATGGATTCTTCGACTACTCCCGGCAGACCTTCGGCAAACTGGTGCAGCATGTGTTCGTAAGGGTTGGTCGGCAACTGCGGCCAGATGGGGATCTGTGGGGTAGCCGTCATGATCCAGTCATGAAGGGCCACCAGCGGGTCATTGACTGGCAGGCTGCCAATGAGCAGAGGCAGGCCATCGGCGCTAAACGGGGTTTGTTGTGGTGTGGTCATGGTGTTGTTATGAGAAGGGTATCAGTAATCCTGGCAACCGGGCCTTGTTGTTAGTCATGAGCGTGGCGAATGGTCGAAAGACGCCACTTTCTGAGCTGGAAGCCAAACGCCTTTTTATCCTTTGTTGTGCCGGGTATCCGGCATGGCTGCCAGCAAAAATATAACGCAAGATAAGAGTGCCTATCGTTTACCGAGAATCGCTCTTTCTGTCAATTCTTTCCGTGCATTCTGCAGGGAACAACTCGTCTGTATGTACCAGGTCGATGATGGTCACCTCCGGCGGTGCCAGGAGACGGATGGGCGGGCCCCAGGTGCCGGTGCCGCGGCTCAGGTAGAGAAGACCGCTGTTCAGTCTGGTGAGCTGGCCGCTCCGTTGGGGATAAAAAAACCAGGTGAACAGGTTGAACGGAAATATCTGGCCTTTGTGGGTGTGACCGGAAAGCTGGAGATCAAAAAGGCCCAGACTGTCCGAATCAATATCGGGCCGGTGTTTGAGCAGGAGTGTAAAGTTTTCCTTGGGTTGGGCCAGCAGAATATCGTGTTCCGAATCTGCACGTCCTTTGCCCAATGATTTGACTGCCGGATCATCCACTCCGACAACATTGATGCCGCCGACCACCACCCCCTGATTTCGCAGCATGGTGAACCCAGATTTTTCCGTAAAATCCAAGGCATCCGGCAGGCCGGCATAGAATTCATGGTTGCCGGTAATGGCGATCTTGCCCAGAGGCGGCTGGAGCGCCGCCAGCAATCCAGCTTCTTTGGTGAGGTGGTTGAGCTGGCCGTCAACCAGATCGCCGGTGGACACCAGAATATCAGGCTTTGCCTCCTCTATCCTGGCAAAAACTCTCTTGAGTCTTCCCTCCCGGACAATGAGTCCCAGATGCATGTCCGAGATCTGGGCAATACATGTCCTGCCAGTCCTTTCCGTGATTTTGGGACTGGCGATCTGGATATGTTCCAGACGGATATCCGCTGCCTCGAACATGCCGTAGCCGTAAACGGCAATTGCCAGCATCGCCTGTATTGCAAACAGTTGCCGTGGTGACACCCTTGCCTGGGTAAACTTTCGCTTCTGAGCTTTTTCAGCCGTCAGGATGAGAAAGCGAACCACATCAACCGTGCCGGCAAGGGTAATGAAAAGGAAAAGCAGCCCCATCCAGCTGAAGCTTGTATAGGCCAATAACCGCGCCCCTTGTTCAATCCCGGCCCTTTCGGTGAGCCGGACCATGATCGGCGCTGCAATCATGACCGCCATGAACAGGACTATCCCTATCCTGGCTTTTCTGTCCAGCAGAAAGGCCGCCCTGATCTTCCGTAAGAGGTAAGAGTGGGCGAGGGAATAGACCGATAGATAAACAAACAGAAAAGAGGTCAATCTTTCTCACTCAGTTTGATTTGATCAAAGCGTTGCTTTTTCGTCCGATGTTGCCACCAACACATCGCTGTTACGTACCTTTCACTATATTGGGGTCAGCCGCACCGGCCTTGGTGATGAACGGAAAATAGTCCCGATCCGCCTCGAGCATATTGAGCATAATCATCTCGCATGCCAGAAACTGGAAGACATCGCCGACCGTGAGGGTGGATGCCTTGAACTCCTGTGCCAGTTCGAGACCCTTGGCGAGCAGTTTGGCGTGTTCGGCAACGTGTTGGGTCAGACCGGGAAATCCTACTGACTCAAGGATTAATTCTTCGTCGTGGAAGTGTTGGCTGACATCGGCAAGCAGTCGGGTCATGATCGCGGCAATCTCTGTGGCTGGACGAGCCGAGAGAACCGCTTGGAGCAGCTCGTTGGAGATGTGAAAGAGGGCCTGATGTTGTGAGTCGATCAGCTGGTTGCCGCAACAGAAGGAGTTTTTCCAGGCCAACTGTACCAGGTTGCTTGTGATTCCGTCCCCAGCATTGTGGACAACGATGAATTTCACCCGGTTGCGACCAGAGTATTTGGCCAGGTAGAGCTGCTCATCCACCTGGGTAATGATATCCACGACCGATCCGCTGGCAGTACAGTGCACTGTTACCACACCCAGACTGGCGGTGACGCACTCTGCTACCGTCGAATCTTTGTGGGGAATGGCACGGGCGATGATACCCCGACGGATATTCTCGGCGATGGCAACGGCACCACTGCTGTCTGTCTCCGGCAGGATACAGACAAACTCTTCACCGCCATAACGGGCGGCCAGATCAGCGGGACGGGCAACGCAATCTGCCATCACCTGGGCAACCTGTTGCAGGCACTCGTCACCAGCGACATGTCCGTAATGGTCATTGAACGACTTGAAGAGGTCGATGTCCAGCAGGATCAGTGACAGTTCCGCCCCTGAGCGGGCATGTCTGGCATATTCCTGGGCCATTACCTCGTCAAAACGTCTGCGATTGGCTATTCCCGTCAACCCGTCAGTATTGCTCAGGGCCTCAAGCTTGCGGTTGTATTTTTCCAGTGTCTCCTCCGCCCGCTTGCGCTCGGTTATCTCCTGAAAACTTTCGACACTTCCAACCGTTCTTCCCCTGGCGTCGAGCAGTGGTTTGACGCTGATGATGAAGTGCCGGGAAACCCCATCCTTTTCCTTGATGGATTCGTAGGCGTATTTGCTCGCCCCGCCCATGATTCGGGTGAGTGGGCAATCTGTGGTGTGGCAGGATTTCCCCGGTCGGTGCTCATAACACTTGATCTTTTTCTGGTGGTCAGGGAGGGGGCCGAATTCGGCCCAGTATGCTTCATTCGCCATTAGAATCGTATAATCTTTATCGGTAATGCTGGTCGGAACCGGGCTGTTGAAGGTGGCGTCAAACAGACGCCGTTTCCGCTCATAGAAGGTGCCGCCGATGAAGATGAGGATGAGGCCGATGAACGCCACTAAGCCGTAGCCGACAAAAAGGTAGTGGTGCGTATGGGCGGGATAGGGCAGGGAGATGCTGAGGCCGCCCCGGATATCACCTTCCTTGTATCCCTGTTGGGCATGACACTTAAGGCATCCGGATCCGGTAAGAAGAGGAGCCATGTAGCGGAACCAGGTGATGGTGCCATCCTCGAAGAATTCGCCCTGTTCTTTGACCCCATGGTTGAAGGATTTGAGCCACTTCTCTTCCCACTCCGTTGCCTTGTTCTCGGGTCTGATTGGCTTGAGGCTGGTGATGTGAAATTGAATGCCGCTCTTATTTTTTATAGCCAGTTCTGCTATCTGTCTGGTCATGTAGGAGGGGTTGATATTGGTCAGCTTGAGGCCGTTGTCGGCGGTCAGGTCCCGGCCTTGGATTGGCAGATATGGATTAGGTTGAGTTTCGGGAGTGATCGGGACATAGACCCCGCTGTGGGAGGCATTCCACAGGCGGGTGGTCACGACTTGTTGGAAAAAGGCGTTGGCAGTACTTTGCGCCAACTTCTTTTCGTCCTGCCGGGATTTTGTTTCCATCCAGTAAAGAAAAACGCCGGTGATGCAAAGCCACATAGCCATCACAGTGAGTATCAGGTTGCTTTTGGCGTTTTTCATCAAAGGAACTCCTTCTGGTGGATGGATTACCGGTTGGGGCTACGGTTGGAGATTTCACCTGAAAGTGGCAATTGATCACAAACTACACTAAAGAAATTCTATCATAAAATCGGCAACATTCAAAATTACTTTTCACGCCTGATTGACGGCAATCTTGACAACGACTTTATGGATCTGTCCTGACGAGATTAGTGGCATATGCGCATCTTCCGGGAAGAAGATCGCAAAGGCTCCGCTTTGAGTGGGTAGCCAGACATCCGGTTCGTCCGTGAAAAACTGAAGGTCAGTTTCCGGGTCATATTCCCCGGCTGGCTGCTTACACAATGACTTGGGCTTCCAGCCCATAGTATCGGTCCCTGCCAATACCAATTGGATATCGATGTATTTCTCATGAGTTTCAAGGAGGGAATCCTCTTTCTTGCAGCCAGGGTCCTTGGCCACCATCGCATAGACACGTTCTCCGTCTATCTTATAGGTGGCCACCGGCAGTTCCTTCAGGTCCGGGCGTCCAAGAAACTTAAATGCCTGGACAAATTCCTTGTGCAGGGCCATATAGCGGTGTGCATTTTCAAGTACATCCAAAATCATGGTTGTTCACTCCTCTTAGGAAGCCATAGTGTGGAAAACGATTGAACCAGATGCGGCTGATCAATTTGCCGGCAGAAGCCTCGCATGTTTTCCCGTAACCCGAATTTTCAGGTTATGCGAGGATTTTCTTGGGGGACAAAGGCATGATGAAATATGGGCAGGACTTATTGGTGGAAAGCCTCGAATGCTGGGGTAGAAGGTAAGTAAAGTAGTTCGGGGTCGGATCAAGGCAAGATGTTGAATTTTATCAGTCAATCGATAAGTTAACAGGAATTCCTGCTGATGGCAGCGGTGAGTGATGTGCCAACTGCAGCTGTTCCCGTGTTGAGCTACAAATCTATTAAGCTGCAAAAAACATTGCAGAACTGGGCAATGCCAATAATATTGTAGGGTCGAAATCGGCATCCAACAACTCAGCCAATGGCGGGCGCCAACAGTTTCTATGTTTGTCTGGCATATTCACATAACTTCTTGAGTGATACCTGATGCAGCAGGTAAAGATAACTTCTTCAACTAAAATGTCGGGATTTTTTTGGAGTAAGTATCTGGGCATACTCAGCTAGCGTGGAGTCAAAGAAAATATTAAACGCTGGTACGTGAAGCGGGCGGAGGCATTTGTCAGGGCTGTCAAGGCAGGAAACTGCTTGATCATACCGCCGATGATGTTTTAATTATTATTTGGAGGAGCAGGGGAGAGATAGAAAAAATAAAGCCCTCCGGCCTGTGACGGCGATGGAGGGCTCATGGTTTGTTGCTATTAACCGAGCGGTAAAATTAGGGTTTCAGAAAACGAAGCGCCTCTTCATCGTCATGTTTCTGGGCAATTGTTTAGTATGAGTGCGGGCTTTTTGTCTCATTTCGCATTCAAGTCGGCACCTTCATCGGTTGTGTGCGGCTCTTCACTGTGTTGTACTCCTTCGTCGCCGCCTATCTTTTCGGTAACGGCATGGGCGGCGTTTCTGGTTGCCTCTGCGCCACGTTCAATGCCGTGTGCTGTTGCCTTAACCCCGCGTTCGATTCCACGTTCTACGGTCTTCGCGCCATGTTCAATGCCGTGGGCGGCGGCTTTCGCGCCACGCTCGACTCTCTGTGCAGTGGCTTCTGCACCATGGGTGATAGCTTCCTCCGTCTTGACGATCACACCGGGCGTAGTTGCGTCGGTTGGCTTTGCTGTTTCATCGGCGTGGGCATTGGTGCTGATCACCAACATGAGCGTTGTGATGAGCAGGGGTGTTTTGTAATGAATCAGTTTCATGGTGGGTATTCCTTTCAGGTTTAACTCATTGGGTTTGCATTGAACCCAGTTCGACCTGGGCAGAGGTTTTAAAACCGAGCACGGAGACGGTGAAAGAAATTCTACGACGCCCAACGAACAAGGTTAGATTGTGGATCGCTTCGCTCTCACAATCTAACCTTGTTCGTTGTACATTACGAAAAAATCATGATACTGGTAAAATAATCCGTAACCATGGCTTCGTCTTCAACGCCTGGAACATACACTGCTGTCAGCTTGCCTGAACGGTGTAAACTGGCCATGTTTAAGGCATCGCGGCGATCGTTCTTGATCCGATCCCTGCTTTTACGGGGAATCTTTGATGGTGCAACAACCACACAGTCAAAGCCGTTACCTGTCAAGGATCGGTATATCTCATAACCACACGGCCCAGCCTCGTAGGCAAACTGGAGCACAGCCCCGCATCCTGCTCCCTGTATTTTACGGATCGTCTTGTGAAGTGAATCAAGGTCTCCATCTACCGTCCCATAAAACCGAACGTCGCCATCACGGCCTTCGTTGGCCAAAGCAATATCAATGGAATCTTTGTGTATATCCAGCCCGACAAATATGGTATCTTTTTCATGACCAGCCTCCTTGGTTGTGGCTCTGAGCCGTAGTGAGTTATTCTCTACAGCATAACCCATGTTAGCAAGGGGCAGGTCTTTTCCTTTAATGGCTCTAAGCAAAACTCAGCTGAATGATTATATTTAACTGCAAGATCAATATATTACCATATTTGAGGTCTTGCTATGAAAATGCCGGTTATCTCTCTTGTGGAATGGCAAAAACGCTTCGGGACTGAAAAGGCCTGTGCCAATGAATTGGCAAAAGTCCGGTGGCCTCACGGGTTTCAGTGTCCAGCATGCGGCTCGCAAAAATACAGC
>CAITDH010000210.1 GCA_903891045.1 uncultured Desulfobulbaceae bacterium
ATTGCCAGCCACGCAATCCGTGTGCCTCCCCAGCCTCTAGTATAACGGGCGTGCAGGGTGATGGCGTAGATGAACCAGGTGATGAGTGACCAGGTTTCCTTAGGATCCCAACTCCAGTAAGTTCCCCAGGCCGAGTTGGCCCAGATGGCGCCGGTGATAATCCCTATAGACAGCCAGAGAAAGCCAAAGACCATTGTCTTGTGAGTGATGTCATCAAGAACTTTTAAGGGAGGTAAGGAACCCAGCAGGGTAGTATCGTTACTTGCCTGACGAGTTTCGCTGGTATTTTTGATCAGGTACATGATACCCAGACCGGCGGCTACAGCAAAGGCGGCATAGCCGATAAAGCAGGTGACAACATGGGCGATCAGCCAGTTTGATTGCAGGGCAGGAATCAGGGGAACGATTTCTTTGGTGATTCCGGAGGCAAAAGAGGCATAGGCCATGGCCAAAAAGGCAAAGGGAACGGCAAATGCCCCAATGATCCTGGTTTTGAACTTCCATTCAATAATCAGATAAATAAAAATAATGGTCCAGGCAAAAAAGACTACCGATTCGTACATATTAGTCAAAGGCGCGCGCCCCATTCCCATCTGGTATGATTCCAGCCATCTAAGTCCGATTCCAGCCGTTTGAATCAGAAAGGCGATGATGGTAAAGATCGTTGCCACTGGCCCCAGTCGCTTGGTCTTGAAGATGAAGACGGCAGCATAGAGAATAGTGGAGAAAAGGTAGGTGAAGGTAGTGATACCAATGAGTTGCGAACTGTTCATGAGGTTAACCCCGTTAGGTAAGGTTTGAAGTATTTTGTCAGGTTGAAACTTGCAGGCGAAGGCTCAATGCTTGAAATTTGCCACTTAAGCCTTCTTGATTGTTTGTGTTAGGGCCTGAAATGTCTTTTCAAAACCAGCCTTGTTTTTATTGGCATTTCCAGCCATCAAGATGGAACTTTTCCCGTCTGTTTCCTCTCGGATATATAACCAGATGCGCTGATGAGACATGAAAAAGGCAACAACAAGGCCAAGAATCATTAAGCCGCAACCGGTATAAACTGTCCATACCCCAGGGTCTTTGGCAACCTGCAGGCCGGTAGCATACATCTGTTTTGCGGACACCGTAAAGTTGTTCTGCGCTCGTTCCACCGTGGCTTGCTCGCCATCATCGAGCCAGAAGAGTGAGGGCTCGCCTTTGTCATCGGTCAGCCAGACCTTCATTCTGTTGACAGACTGCCCACGTGTTTCCGCATTGATAATGCCAAAGCGAAGACCGTTTTTTTCAGAGCTGGACTGCTGTTTATAGGAGGTAATTACGGTTTCGCTCAAACCTGTTTTTTTATTGGTGATTGTGATTAAAAAATCCTGGTATGCTTCGAAGCTTGATTGATAAAAAGTGAATCCCTTGTAACTGAGAGGGTCGTTGACGACAATTGCCTTTTCTTTTACCACCTTTCCGTTTTCCAGGATGGTAAGTTGTGAACGGTAACTTTTGGGCATTCCATTATCATAAAATTCGACATTAAAACGGTTGCAACGGACTTCAAAACCCAGATTAATAGGGCTGTTTGTGTCAAAGGCATAGACCTTGTCCGTGGTTTTGGTCTCAGGCAGCATGACACTGCCCTTGAAACCAAGGGCAGAACCGATGATTGCCCCGGCAAAAATCACCAGGATGGAGGTATGCACAATATAGACACCGGTGCGGGTCATGGCTCCTTTTTGAGCGAAGAGAAGGTATGCATTGTCGAGTTTGCGTTCTTCAGCCTTCCAGCCGCTGGTTTTGAGGAAGATCTTCAAAGTACTGGCGGTGGAAGCTGGCGGATTGTCCAACTGCCAACGGTATTGCGGATCCATTTTTTCGAGGCGACTGAGTGGGGTGTTGAGGTTGTCCGCCTTGATCTGACGCCAGACTCCAGGAAATCTGTCCAGGCTGCAGACAATAAGGTTTAGGCAGAGCAGGCCGAGAAGACTCAAAAACCACGCCGAACTGTACATGTTTGGTGTGATGGAGAGGATTTGAAAGAGATTGGCGGTGGCTTCTCCATATCTCTCAATATACCTTTGGGCCGTCTCTTTCTGGGGGATAATGGTCCCGATAATTGAGGTGGTGGAGAGGAAGAAAAGAGTGAACAGGGCAAGTTTAACTGAAGCGAAAAAGTCCCAGATTGGATTTCTATTTTTCATTTTTTCTTATTTTGATAATTGTTGTTATTCTGTTATTTTTTATAGCATTTATTGGACGAGAGCAAGAAAAAGAATATTTCTTGCCAGCCTGAAAGCTCAGAAATGAAGTTGCTAATGTACACGAATTTTATAAAAGAGGATACGAAGAAACTTAGTTTCTTTTTATTTCAAAAAACAGTGTGTTTTGTTAAAGAATGAACACAGAAGATTTTTTACCAGAATGATCGTTATCATATGGTAACCTTATCAAGGTTGCAAGTGTTTTTACTGCATTTCCTGATGGTCATCTCAAAGAAAATGACTTGCTATTTAAACGGACAAGGGGTATAAAAGTGGGTTTTCGATTTATGGATATTTGTTTCATGCATTCAAGATTTATTCAATATTTTTTAAAAGTCTCGTTGTTCTTGTTTGTTGATAAAGGAATAACGGGCTAAGAAGCAAGGGAAGGAGAAAGTGATGGCTAAAGTATGTCAAATTTGTGGAAAAGGGCCTGTTACCGGGAATAATGTTTCCCATGCCAACAATAAAACTCGTCGGCGGTGGTTGCCAAATTTGAAGAAAGTTCATATGGTTGCCGCTAGTGGTAGTGCAGTGAGGGCACGGGTTTGTACGCGATGTATTCGATCTGGGGCTGTTGTCAAACCTGCTGCTTGAGATCTCCATTTTTGATTTGTAGAAGGCGAGTGGAGTATTCCATCTCGCCTTTTTCTGTTTGAGGTAGATGATAATGGCTGAAAGTGAAACGAAATTTCTTTCTTTTCAGGAAGCTGCCAAGCTGGTAGCTGCCATTCAAGAGGAAGAAAATATCCATAACCAGGATCGGCGTATCCTGACGGTCTATAATCATGATGATCGTGAACTCTGCTGGTTTGATTTTGAAGAAGTCTTGCAGGAAGTTGGCCCTGGAGACAAGCAAGAGCAGAAGGATGCGGTACAGAATTATATTCTCCATCATATTCCTGATTGGGTGCTGGATCTTTAAGCGTTGTTACCAATAACTATCGCCGCTGGCACTGTTGTTTCTTGACTACCTGATTTTTTGGGATTTGATTTATTATAATCGGGCAGTATGATTTTTGGATCGTAACTTGGTTCTGCCTTGGCGTAGTCGGGGTGGTTGAGCGTACTGGCGTTTGATTTTCAGTACAGAGAGATAACTATTTTTTCAGGAGGTTACCATGTTTACTGCGCATAACCGGTGGTCTAATGTGATGTTGTTGACTTTTCTTTCTCTTTTCTTCCTGGTTTCCGGGTGTGTCTCTACCGAGAATGGGGCCAAAGGTTCAGAAAAGATTCAAAATAATACCCTTACAGTAAAGGGGAGGGTTCAGAAGGTTTCTTTTGCAGACGGGATCCTGGTTGTTGCGCCTCCAAAGGGAGATAATGTTACCTTGAAAGTTACCGAGAAAACACCGGTGACAGGTGGTTCGATCAAAGAAGTTGAAAAGCTTCGACCTGTACGGGTAACGTATACTGTAGAGGGGAAACAGAATATTGCTGTCTCCATTGAGCTTCTGCCTCAAGGCTCATGTGGTTGAAATTGTTTTTTTAATTACTTGATTGGCAAAAAGGCCTGCTTGGTTTTCCAAGCAGGCCTTTTTTATTAGCCTTTTTCTGGCGTCAAGATTCCCCTTGGCATATCAGGAACCAGTTCCCCACCTAAACAAAATCCTCCATCCATACGCAGAATGCTTCCGGTCATGAAGTCGGCATCACGTATCAGAAACAGGGTGGCGGTGGCCATTTCTTCTGCGGTTCCCGTACGTTGCAACAGGGTATGAGTGATTAGCCGGTGCTTATCTTCATTGTTCAGAGCTGACCATCCTTTGGTCTCCTCTCCGTGTCGGTGTTGGATCAGGCCCAGCATGAGTTCATTGACGCGTATTTGCGGTGCGGCCTCTCGGGCCCAGGTTTCAGTAAAGGATGAAATGGCCCTATTGGCTGCGCTGTAGCCATCATTGAAGAAAAGCGCGGCTGGCCCGCTTCTTCCAGTGAGGCCGGAGATGGACGAGATGTTGACAATAGCGCCTGGGCCAGACTGTCTCATCAGTGGCAGGCAATGATGGAATAACAGCCATTTGGACTTGAGTGTGGTGTCGATTTCCAGATCCCATTGGTCGTGGTTATGGGCATAATCATATGAGCCATGGACTATGGGCATTCCGCCCCGTTCTATATTGTTGACCAGGATATGAAGGGCGCCAAAGTGCTTCTGGATAGTTGCCAGCATCTCCTGTACCTGTTCCTGCTTACGCAGATCAACCGGGAGGATAAGGACGTCAACATCTAATCCCTTGAACTCCTCTTCCATTTCCTGGATTGAATCCGGCCAGTCAAACGTGGGGAGGATCAGGTTGACCCCTTCCCTGGCCAGTTTTCTGGCAATGGCCCTGCCGATTGCCCTTGATGCACCAGGGATCAGGGCGATTTTACCTTGTAGCTGCATAGCGTAATCTCCTCTTTTCCTGGCCATCTATCCCGTGGCCGCCGCAATGGGTGCTGATTGGTGTCTTTCCTGATGATACGGTTGTTTGAGAAGGATTTCTTTTCTTGTAATTCACGGGGCAGGATATAAAGTAAGGTTTCTTTTTTAAACTCATAACGATATCTAACTTCCATGAATCTGTTCTGCAAGGTGTAATAATGAAATGGATCAATGCGTTGTTTTTTTTCTGTCTTGTTCTGCTCTTCTCTTCTGAATCAAGTTTTTGTGGAGAGTTAGCAAAGGGCGGTGACCAGGGAGTGTGGTGTCAAGCCACGACCTGGCCCCATGAGAAGAGTGATCTGGCCTCTGATCCTGCCCTGATCTTTGGCCGACTGGATAATGGATTTCGCTATGTTCTGTTGAAGAATCAGGAGCCTAAAGGCCGGGTTGGGGTCTATCTGGATGTCCAGACTGGGTCGCTCTATGAGACGGAAGAACAGCGGGGAATTGCTCATTTTCTTGAACATATGGTTTTTAATGGGTCAACTCATTTTCCGGCGGGCTCATTGGTTGATTACTTTCAGTCCATTGGCATGAGTTTTGGCGGAGACACCAATGCCCATACCAGTTTTGATGAGACAGTATACCATATCCTGCTGCCAGAGGCCAGTCGTGAGGACGTGGACAAGGGGCTGCTGGTCATATCTGATTATGCCCGTGGTGCCTTGTTATCAGAGACAGAAATTGAACGGGAGCGCGGGGTTATTCTTGCGGAAAAACGAGCCCGGGATTCGGTGGAGTATCGAACCCATGAAGCAGGTCTGGCCTTTAGTATGCGGGGAACCAAGGTGCCCGAGCGTATGCCTATCGGTGTCCCTGAAACCCTGAAAAAGGTGGATCATGGCATGATGAAGGCCTACTATGATGCCTGGTACCAGCCGGAAAAGATGATCCTCGTTATGGTGGGTGATTTTGATCCTGCCCTGGTCGAACCGCTGGTCAAGGCTCGTTTCCAGCCGCTCCATGGTGGAGGGGCAATGCCTGCTTGTCCGGAATGGGGGCAGGTGACCCCTGCCGGCATCGAGTTTTTTTATTATCATGAACCGGAGATGGGTTCTACCGAGATCACCCTGGAAACCGTGTGGAATGAGAGAGAGGAAAACGATTCCCTCGCCCTGCAAACACGCGAGATTCATGAAGCAGCGGCCGGCCGTATTGTCCAGCATCGCCTGGAACAGCTTCTGGAAAAGAAGGATACCCCATTCATTGAGGGAAAGGCACATACCGGCATCTTCCTTGGGCGTATCGGTTATGGCGTGATCAGCGTCAAGACGGATCCGGGTAAGTGGCAGTCGGCCCTGAGAATGATCGAACAGCTTTTGCGGCAGGCCCTGGAGTATGGTTTTACCCAGCAGGAGCTTGAGCGGGTACAAAAGGAGATGCTGGCCGAACTGGACTCCGCGGTGTCCACCGCCATAACCCGTAACAGTCAGGAATTGGCATCGGATCTCATCAGCAGGCTGAACAGCAAGAAGGTGTTAATGTCGCCACGACAGGAAAAAGAGGTTTTTTCCCCTGTCGTTCAGGAGATGAAGGTGGCAGAAATTCACGCTGCCTTTCAACGGATCTGGAATCATCCGGCACGACTGATTCAGGTTGTCGGTAGCGCCAATCTCTCCGGCAAGGATCCCCGGTTGCAGATCAAAGAAGTCTATGACCTGGCCTCTGCACAAAAGGTGACTCCGCCGCAGGCAGAGGCGGATCTGGTCTTTCCGTATCTGCGTCTTGGTGTTGATAAGATGCCGGCCCAGGAAACGCCGCTGCCTGAGGTTCAGGCCGAGAGGATCGTCTTTGCCAACGGGGTGGTCGTCAATCTGCGACAGACGAAATTTCAGGAGAATGAGGTGCAGGTCTCGGCTGATTTCGGGCAGGGGAAGCAGTCGGAGCCTCGTCCTGGTCTGGCCATGCTGGCGGATCAGGTTATCAATGATTCCGGAACCGGTAAACTCACCAAGGTGGATCTTGAACGGGTCTTGGCTGGGAGTACAGTTAAGCTGGATTTCAAGGTGGGTGAGGCCAGTTTTGCCTGGAAGGGGTCGGCGGTAAACAAGGATCTTGAGCTTCTGTTTCAGATCCTGCAGGCGCACCTTGCCGATCCCGTTGTGCGTGAGGATGTCTATAAAAAGGCGATGCAGGGCTTTGAGCAGATGTATGGCCAGATGGTGAGTGATGTGAACGGGGTCATGCAGCTCTCGGGGGAGTCTTTTCTGGCTGGCGGCAATAAGTCCTTTGGTCTGCCGCCCTGGGCTGAATTTGCTGCTCTGACCCCGGATCAGATTCGTTCTTGGGTTGAGCCTGCCATTTTGTCAGGGGGGCTTGAGGTTTCACTGGTCGGTGACTTTGACCTGCAACGCGGGCGTGAGCTGGCAAACCTTTATCTGGCGCCGCTTGCCAAAAGAGAGCAGGGCGAGACGGCAGCGGTGCCGCTTCATTTTCCGGCCGGGGAAACCTTGCGGCTGCCGGTTGACTCATCCATTGACAAGGCCATGCTGGTGGTGGCCTGGCCCACGGCTGATTTTTGGGATATCGAGAGGACCAGACGTATGTATCTGTTGACGGAAATCTTTTCAGACCGGTTGCGTAAGGTCATTCGCGAGAAACTGGGGGCTACCTATTCTCCCCAGGTCTTTAATCATCCCAGCAGGATCTACCCTGGCTATGGTGTCTTGCGGGCGCAGTTGATCGTGGCCCCGGATCAGATTGAGGTCTTGAGCCGTGAAGTGGTGCAGGTGGCCAGCGATTTATGGAAATCCGGGGTGACCGCCGAGGAGTTTGTGCGGGCCAAGGCACCTATCCTTACCTCGCTGAAGGATATGGTGCGAACCAATGGCTACTGGCTGAACTCGGTTTTTGCCCTGTCGTCACGGCATCCACAACAACTCCAGTGGCCGGCAACGATTCTTGCAGGATTTGACTCGGTGACCAGAGAACAACTGACGGCGTTAGCCCGTGACTATCTTGATCCGGCCAAGGCGGCCAAGATCATGATCGTTCCGGCGAACCAGCAGGCTGATAAGGGAAAATCGCCGTGAGAACGTGTTTGCGTCACCTGGAGCCGACTTCTCTGGAGATCAGGTGCAGGCCGTGGTTGGGCTTTCTATCATATACTTCTGACTATCCATATTACAAACCACACGACTGACGGTACCAGCCGCGATAACGACGGAGAATCCGGCTCCTAGCTTCAACAGTACCGGACCAACAGGCGATGATCCTTTGCTCCGAACAGTGTTTAAGAGAAGCTCGACTATCCAACCACCGGTGTAGCAAATATTAACAGCAATAGGTGCTATGAAAAGAGCCATGGGTTCGACTGCGTCCTCACCCGGTTTAAGTTCATGGGCCAAGCTGATGAATACAAAGAAAAGAAATAAGCTGATTATCCCGATAGCACCGACAATCAGATTATAAGGCACTCTCCTGATTTCCCACCACGCTACTATCCCAAGCCAAGAAAGTGGCTCTAAAGGTCTTGAGAAAAACCATGCGAAAAATCGTCTCACAATTTTCATTCTGTCAAGCCCAACTGAGGGGTCAGCCGACCACCCAGAGGGCGATATCCTGAGAGTGTTTGATGGTACGATCCGAGACGCCGCCCAGGATTCCCTTGGTTGTTCCGTCTCCCCGACGTCCAATCACAATGGTTCCACACTGCTGTTTATGGGCCTGGCGGATAATGCCGTGGGCCGTTTCCAGATCTGACACCTCGGGCAGAATAATGATATTGGCCTCGGGAACACCTGCCTCGATCAGAAGCTGGGTCGGGCCGTCGAAGATGTGACTATCACCTGTTAAGTGGTTGTTACACCATTCTTTTCCCCAGATATGATAACAGGACTCAGGGTTTGCCTCACTCTTCTTTCCCATAAAAAGATGGCAGTGAAAGAGAAAAAGGGTGATATCTCTTCGCCCTTCCATGATATGGGCCAGGTGGTCAATGGCCAGCAGAGAGGGAAGAGAACCATCTACCGGCGCCAGGAAATTTCTGTTTGTGACTTCACCATCAATGATCCAGAGCGGGATCTCGTGGCATTTTTTGAGCAGGGTGGCCGAGACCGATCCCAGAAGCATTTCGCTGATAGTATTCAACCCCCTGCGGCCAACCAGGATGCTGTCCATCAGGAGATGTTTGGCCTGGTACTGGATGGTGCCGGCGATATCCTGACCTGATATTTCCACTGAGGAGCTTATCCGTTCGGATGCGACCCCCAATCGGACCAGTTTATCTATTGCCTTCTGGAGATATCCTTGGGCTGTCACTCTTTTTCTCCCAGCTCCAGGGCTATCTGGAAGCAGGGAGTTTCTATCGTCTGTTGCCACGGGGAGAATGCTTTCGCCTGCGCCGATACAGGTCATGAGATGAAAATGGATATCGGGCGTATCTCCAAAGAGAAGGGCGATGTATTCCAGCGACTGACTGGAGTAGATGGAACCATCAACGGCAATGAGTATTTTTTTTTCCATGGTTGGTAGATGGAGGATGAGTTTTTGTGTATATGTATAAGTATATTTTATGGCCAGCCTCTGGTTAAAGTCAACTGAAAAGAGGGGTTGGTAAGAGGAATCATAAAAATACTATCCAACAACGAGGTGTTTGTTAAAAATAATATTGACTGTAAAATGACGGAAACAGTATAAGCCGTAACGGAATGATCAAAATAATATTTTTTTACGGTTTCTGAGGTTGGTGCCTTCTCTTGAATCGTTGCTATCCATGAGGAAAAAAAAATGGGGGAAAAAAGAGAAAGAAGGATGTGTACCCGTACCCCCTTTCTCACCGATGTTACTTTGAGGTCAGGGGATACTGATACCGGCATTAAGGCCGATCTCCTGAATATCAGTATCAGCGGTATGTTTGTACGGATTGATCAGGTGATTCAGGTGGGGACACCCTGCACCATAGAGATACGAGTCACCGGCAATCATAGTCGTCTGCTTCTTGAAGACATCCAGGGTGAAATAGTCAGACAGGATGAGCAGGGGGTGGCCATTCATTTTACTTCCCGAATGGAATGGTTTGTCCTCTTTAATGTCTATACCCATTATTGTCGGGAGGAAATGGAGAAGGTTGGGGAGGGTCCGGGGCGTGAGTTTGTGAGCAGAATTGTTTCTTGTCCTGCTCCTGGCCATTGTTCATAACGTCCTGCCAGGGATCTTAATCTGTGGATGTTATTGTGTGCATACTCTCCAAGAGTAACACATCTTACCGTACAATGATATTATGCAGCTCATCGATGTCATCTTTTTGATGAGGAAAATGGGTCTTGAGTAGTTCGCCAATCTGAACAATGGCTTGACAGATAGCCTCGCATTGACGTTTTTCCTTGATACCTTTGGTGATCAGATCAATAACCCCTTGCCACTGCCCGGGATCAATACGGGCAGTGATTCCGGCATCGGCCAGCACCCACACCTTGCGTTCGAGCACGGAAATAAAGATGAGGATGCCATTGGCATCCTTGGTTTTGTAAAGTCTTTCGGTAAAAAAACTGGCAAGCGCCGCTTCCTGGACCTCGGCCTCGACCTGACTCCTGGACAGGAATAAACGCTTCAACCAGGAAAATCGGTGCACCAGTCCATAAAATATCCCGTACAGTGCCAGAAAGAGGGCGATAAAGATCCACACATTCTGGGAACCAAGCCAGAACAGACCGCCGACCACCGGCATGAGCAGTAACGCGAGGGGCAGGGCCAGTGCCGTTGCCCCGCAAATTATGGCGGCCGGATAAGAGTGACTGGCCGAGACCACCATGGGGACGATCTCACCCGAGGTCTGCTGCTCCATCTGCTGGACAACGGCAGAGATTGTCTTTTGTTCCGTCTCTGTAACAAACTGTTGTGCCAATGTTTTTTTTGTCCGCATTTTTTACCAGCTCCCTGAGGCGCCACCGCCACCAAAACTGCCGCCGCCCCCGCTGAAACCGCTGAATCCACCGGAGGAACCGCCGCCGAAACCACCCATCCCCCCTCCAAATCCGCCGAAAAAGCTGCCTCCTGTCG
>CAITDH010000211.1 GCA_903891045.1 uncultured Desulfobulbaceae bacterium
TGCGGCAGCTCTGCCCTGGGCACCAGTCCCTTATCCTGGAGAAATCGGACAGGGCGGGAGGGGTCATCTGGAGCCACGCCGAAAAAGGTTTTCTCGCTGAAAACGGCCCTCATGGCTTTCTCGATAATTGCCAGGAAAGCCAGCTCTTATTGCAGGAAACCGGCCTTGACCAGGAATGCGTGAAGGCGCCCTTAAGTCGATTTGTCCGCTATGTCTGCATGGACGGTGCCCTGCGTTGCATCCCCCAGAGCCCACTGAAAATCATCATGGCCCCTTTGATCTCACCGCTTGCCAAGCTTCGGGTCCTGGGCGAGCTCTTCAAGACACCACTGCCGGGCGAACCAACCGTGGCTGAATGGGTGGAACACCGTTTTGGCCCGGCCCTGCTGCCCTATGTTGATGCAGTCTTCACCGGCACCTACGCGGGCGATCTGAACCGGCTGGTCATCGATGGAGTCATGCCCGGGGTCCGCCGCCTGGAAAAGGCCCATGGCTCGGTGATTCGTGGACTGCTCGCCAAGATGAATCAGGCCAGGAAGGCCAAGACAACCACGGGCGGGAAAAAGAAGGGACTGCCCGCCATGACCAGTTTTCCTGGCGGCATGGGGCGTCTCCCGGAGAAACTGGCAGAATCGCTGCAACCAGGGCGTGATATCCTGCTGGGCTGCGGCGTCCTGGCCATCCGCAAGAGCCAATCAGGCTGGGAGGTGGAGTCCGACCAGGGAATCCATGAGGCTCGGAATCTGACGCTGGCCCTGCCGATCAACCCGTCCTTAAACCTGCTCCGCACCTTTGCCCCCACCATGCCCCAGAACGCTGTCCCTGAGGCCAAAATTGTCACCATCGCCCTGGGCTTTGGCCCGGGTTCCACCCTGCCGCCGGGATTTGGCTATCTGGCCCCGGAACAGGAAAACCGTTTCTGCCTGGGAGCGCTTTTTTCCTCCAACATGTTCGTCGAAAGAGCACCCCAGGGCCATATTCTCCTTGAGGCCCTGATCGGTGGACGTCGGCACCCGGAGCGGATCGACTTGGATGATGCCACCCTGATCCGTCAGGCCCTGGCTGATCTGCGCCAGCTATTGCCCCTGCAGGGAGAACCAAGATACGCCAGGGTTCTGCGGCCCAAAGGTGGAATCCCCCAACTGGAGGCAGGTTACCCCGCCCTCCTGAACTGGCGTGACCAGTTGATGCGGGAGAATCCAGGACTGTTCATTCACGGTTTTGGCTGGGAGGGCATCGGGCTCAACGATATGATCAAGAGCGCCACCCGGGTCGCTGCATCCATCCGGGAAAATGCCGGAGCCAGCAGGGAAGAGGCGGAAGTAAAAGGAATTTATTTTTAAGTTATTCGGCAAGTTATTAAATAATCATAAACACTGACCACAATGACCACAGCAATACACATCCCCGTGCGATGGCAGAGGCTGGAAGATGAAGGCCGCGCCATCTATATCCAGCCGGAGACACCGGACTGGCTGGTGCCAACCGATTATGGCGATCAATTGCTCCAGGCCCTGACCAGTAGCGGAAGCATCGCCGAGGCAATCAGCAATCTGGGAAAGGCCTCTCCCGGCATGGTTGCAGCAAGCACAACCGATGAACACCGGCTTGCCCTCGACCTCGATCGTCTCCAGCAGGCCCTGCATATCACCAGCCGGAAAGGCTATGCGGGACGCGGCCAGGAACTGACCCTGAATCGCCTCAAAGAATGCTGGTTTCATCTGACCGACCGTTGTAACCTCAGTTGCAGCCACTGTCTGTTTGCGGCCTCTCCGATCAAAAGCCGCACCCTGCCCCAGGCACAGCTTGATATGGCCGCCAGTCAGGCCCTGGAGCTTGGCTGCCGTCTCTTTTATTTCACCGGCGGCGAGCCTTTTCTCTACCCTGATTTTTTCCCCTGGCTGACTCTCTTTTTATCCGAAAACCCCGAAGCCCATGCCGTTATCCTGACCAACGGCATGCTCCTGAAAAAAAACATACCGGCGTTGCCAGGCATTGACCGCCTGCATCTGCAGGTCAGCCTCGACGGGATGGAACAGGCCCACGACAGCCTGCGGGGTAAAGGCGCATACAGCCAGCTTCTGGACAACCTTGCAGCCCTGCGGCAGGCGGGAATCCCCTTTACCCTCTCCATTGCGATCAGCCGGGCCAATGTGACCGATCTGGCCGAGCTGGTGACCCTGGCGACCACCATCGGGGCCAACAGTATCCACCTGCTCTACCATTTTATCCGCGGCAAGGGCAGCCAGGAACAATTTGTCCCACCGGCAGAGATCTTCCCCCATCTGCTGGCGGCGTGGGAGCGGGCCGACCAGTGCGGACTCCCCATTGACAATATCGAGACCCTCCGTGCTCAGGTCTTTTCCACCCCCGGCACCCGCCATGATCTGTCCAATAGTGGCTGGGAATCGGTGGCCATCGGACCGGATGGCGTGGTCTATCCATCCCCGGCCCTGATTGGACTGACCGAAGCCGCCTGCGGTGATCTGGCCCAGGGGCTGGCCACGGTCTGGCAGACCAGCCCGGTACTTAATACCCTGCGCAACGCCTCCCTGATTGACTCCCCACGCTATCAGCAGAACCCCCTGAGGTTCATCATTGGCGGCGACGATATTGATCACAGTTTCCTGACCGGCGGGGAGTGGGTGGGCCATGATCCCTATGTAGAGCTGTATGACAAGATTGCCCTTCGCCTGATCAGCAGACAGGCTGCCTGCTCACCAGCATCAGACCGTGCTGCCATAACGCTGCACATGGGCGATATCCGCCATGACTGCCCTGACCCGGAAGCAACAGGCGGCAGCGTGACCCTGACCCACTGCAACTGTGTAATCTCCCTCGCTTCAGACAAGGGGCACGGTCAGGTCTGTGAATTTTACGGGCAAGCAGCCCTCTTCGCCAATACGGATATCGTCAATCCGCTGGCCCCGGCCCAAGACCAGGCTGATTTTATCCCTGAGGATTCGCGGAAACGCTCATACGGCTGCGGCAGTCCGGTAACGGATGCCAACCCGCAGCCAGGCGAGACCCTGGTCGATCTGGGTTCCGGTTCAGGCGTCGAATGCTTCATGGCCGCGGCCGCCGTCGGGGCCCAGGGATGGGTTTTTGGCATTGACATGACAACGGAGATGCTGAGTCTCGCCACTACCTCAAAACAGGAGGTCGTGGCTCGCCTTGGCTATGACAATATCGAATTTCGCCGAGGATTTCTGGAGCAGATCCCGCTTGAGGATCATTGCGCCGATATTGTTATCTCCAACTGTGTCATCAACCTGAGCCCTGATAAACGTAAGACCTACCGGGAGATCTATCGGATACTGAAACCCGGCGGCAAGCTAGTGATCTCGGACATTGTCACCGATACAGCCATTCCTTCCAGCATCAAGAACAACGCGCTCTACCGCGGAGAATGCCTGGGCGGGGCCATGCAACAGGAAGAGCTGGCGGCCATGCTGGAGGCGGCCGGATTTGCAGGTGTCCACTTGATTAAACGCTTCCCCTATCGCCAGGTGGAAGGAATGGATTTTTTTTCACTCACCTACCAGGCATGGCGGCCACAGCAGGAAAAAGAAGTGAGCACCAAAGATGTCCATAGCGCCCGCGACACTGGGCCAGGTAAGCGTAGCGAAGCGAAGACTCCGGCCGTGGCCTGCGTCTACCGGGGGCCGTATGGGGCTGTGTACACGGAAAGCGGGGTTCTGCTGGTCAAGGGAAGACGCACAGTAATACCTAAAACAGACATTGCATACCTGGATGACTCGGTGTTTGTCCTTGACGAGCAAGGAGCAGTCACCAATCTGATCATGACCAATTGCTGCTGTGTCCTGCCATTGGCCACAGAACCCGCCGCCTCCTGCTGCGTAGCGCCGGATACCGCCCCGGAGAGCACGACCCGACAGACCTCCGGCTGCATGTGCTGCGGCAGGGAACTGCACTACTTCACAGAACCGCAAGAGATGGCCTGCCATTATTGCGGCCAGATACGATTTGCCGATGGCTGCTGCCAGGATGGCCATTTTGTCTGCGACCGCTGCCATCAGGAGAACGGACTGGAGGTCATCAAGACCATCTGCACCACCACCAGGGAGCAGGATCTGATCAGACTGCTCACCATCATCCGCAGCCACCCCTCCATCCCCATGCATGGCCCGGAACATCATGCCATGATTCCCGGCATCCTGCTCGCCTGTTATCGCAATTGCGGCGGCAAGATCGGTTCTCAAGAGATCCTGACCGCTATCAGCCGCGGCGCCGATGTGCCGGGCGGGGTCTGTGGTTTCTGGGGCGCATGCGGGGCGGCCATTGGCATTGGTATTGGCATCGCCACAATTTTTGCAGCCACCCCGCTGACCCCGGGTCCCCGTCAACTGGCCCAGGAATTTTCCGGCCGGATCCTGACGGCCCTGGCCAGCCGCAAGGGAGGCCGCTGCTGTCAGCGCGAAACTTATATCGCCCTCAGCGAAACAGCCAGGCTTTCCACCGAACTGCTTTCGGTATCCCTGCAGGCGGAGGCAATTCTCCACTGTGATCAATACCCGAAAAACAAGGAGTGTATCGGCAAACAGTGCCCGCTCTGGGAACAGCGAGTCCGTGACACTAAGGAAAGAACCCTGCCGATGGCAATGACATTTTCTTAAGAGGAGCCTCAATCCATGGCAAATTCACTACGGGATCAATTTCTCAAAATGGGTCTGGCCGATAAAAAGCAGGTCATCCAGGCCAAAAAGGCCACCTATAAAACAACCAAGGCACAGGACAAGGGGCGCATTCAAGCCCCGGACGAAAACAAGGTCCATGCCCAGCAGGCCCTGGCCGAGAAAAGGGAACAGGCGCAAATCGCCAACCAGAAACGGCAGGAAGAGGTGAGGCACAATGAAACCATGGCCCAGCTCAAGCAACTCATCGCCACCAACCGCCTGAACCTGAAAGATGGCGCCATTGCCTATCACTTCACCGACAACAACAAGATTGCCCGGCTCTTTCTACCGACGAAGGAAATGGTGGATGAGTTGAGCCAGGGCCAACTGGCCATCATCAAAGAAAAAGACAGCTATGCCGTGGTGCCGTCCTCCGTGGCCGAGAAGATAAGGGAATGGCGGCCAGATCTCATTGTTCTCCATAACATGGAACCACCTGAGCCCCAGGCTGATCCTGATAATCTTGATGATCCCTATGCGGCCTACCAGATACCGGATGATTTGATCTGGTAATTGAGAAATTGATCGACAAAACTGCCTAAAATTGTTCAGCTATCTAAGGGTAACGACTGGAGGATTCAAGATCTTAAAAATCAAGAGAGGAGAGAGCAGGATGAGTGGACACGAGCATCATGAGGCAGGGGTACCTGAAGAGGACCATTCAATCAATATCAAGGTGGGGGTGTTTTTTGTTTGTGTCATCCTCTCACTCTTTGTTATTGCCATGATCAGTTCATGAAAAGAATGCAAAGCAGGTTCTTCGTGATTGCAAAAACCGTCAGGGTAAGCCTCCCTGACGGTTTTTTTCTTGCAAGGATACGTTCATGACCAAAAAGAAAGTTTATGCCGTTGCCGCCGGAATCAAACCCGGGATTTACGACAACTGGCCCGAGGCAGAGAAACAGGTGAAAGGGTATGCCGGGGCCAAGTTTAAAGGCTTTACCGACAGTGCTGAGGCCGAGGCCTGGATACAGAATCCGCTCCAATCCAGCCAGACACCAGCAAAAAAAAGCGCCGGGGCCAAGACGGTGCCGGCTGTATCTTTGCCCCGCGATGGGGAGATCAGCATCTATACCGACGGGGGCTGCAGCCACAACCCCGGCCCTGGCGGCTATGGCGCTATTCTCGTCGCTGACGGCCGGCAGCAGGAGCTCTCCGGCGGTTTCAGGCTGACCACCAATAACCGGATGGAACTGATGGCCTGCATTGTGGCCCTGCGTATGGCCCTGCGCACACGGGAAGACAACAAGCGCCCGATAACCGTCTATTCCGACTCCAGCTATGTAGTCAATGGCATCAGCAAGGGCTGGGCCAAAGGCTGGCGGCAACGGGGCTGGATAAAATCCGACCGGCAACCGGCAGTCAACCCCGACCTCTGGGCCGAGCTGCTGGATCTGACGGAGAAGATGGCTGTCACCTTTGAATGGGTCAGAGGACATGCCGGCCACCCTCTCAATGAGCGCTGCGATCAACTGGCGGTGGTGGCCTTAAAAATGAAAGACCTGCCGGTGGATGAGGGGTATCCCGGAAAATGAAAGAGAAGACCGCAAATGCCGGGAAACATGCGTTTCACGGACTGACCCCGGATGTGATCATCACTCTGGCGGAAAAAGCCCTAGGGGTGCGCTGCACCAATCTCTGCCGCCCCTTGAATAGCTACATCAACCGGGTTTACGAACTGGAATATGAAGACAGAACCGGCCTGGTGATCAAGTTTTATCGGCCGGGCCGCTGGTCAAAAAACGGGCTGCTTGACGAGCACACCTTTCTTCTGGAACTGCAGGCCCGGGAAATCCCGGTTATCGCCCCCCTGCAGATGGCAGATGGCGGGACTGTGGGCCAATATGGCCGGATTATGTTTGCCTGTTTTGCCAAGTGCGGCGGCCGCAGTTACGATGAATACTCCGAAGATCAATGGCTGGAGCTTGGCCGCCTGATCGGCCGCGTCCATGCCGTCGGGGCCATGCATCTGCCCCAGGACCGGATCACCATGGCGCCCGGCGGCTCCACCCGATCCCAGGTTGATACCCTGCTCGCCGGCAACCTGATCCCGGCCGACCTGCGCCAGGAATTTCAAAGACTGACCGACTCCCTGATCAAGGAAATCACCCCCCTCTTTGACCACACCCGGATGATCCGCATCCATGGCGATTGCCATTTTTCCAATCTCATCTATCTCCCCGGCAAGTCCTTTTATATCATCGACTTTGATGACATGGCGGTGGGGCCGCCAGTCCAGGATTTCTGGATGCTGCTTCCCGGCTTGATGCAGGATTCGCTGCTGGAGATCGATCTGTTTCTTGAGGGCTATGAGACCTTTATGGATTTTGACAGGCAGAGCCTGCGCCTGATCGAGCCCCTGCGGGCCATGCGCTACATCCACTATATTGCCTGGTGCGCCCACCAGGTCAGCGAAGACGGGGAGTCACGGGTAGCCCCCAATTTCGGCACCCGTGAATACTGGCAGCAGGAGATGGGAGACCTTGCCGATCAACTGGAGCGCATCAAGAACGCACCCCGGCAGATCGGAAATATGCTGTAAGGCCCTTAACCTTAAATGCAGCAAAAAGAAAAGGTAGATAAAGGCTGACAAAACGAAAAAGCCGTCAGAACAGGATTCTGACGGCTTTTTCGTTTTGCAAAGAAAGGTAGACACTCAGCTTCTGATCATCTCCGCAATCTGGAAGGCGACCTCCAGACTCTGCTCCGCGTTCAGACGGGGATCACAGGTGGTCAGGTAATTGTTGGCAAGTTCGGCGTCGATGATGTTGCGGGCGCCGCCGGTACACTCGGTCACATTGTCGCCGGTCATCTCCAGATGGATGCCGCCGGGGATGGTGCCCTCGGCCCAGTGGATCTCGAAGAAGCAGGTGATCTCGGAGAGGATATCGTTGAAATTCCGGGTCTTGTGACCAGACTCGGCGGTATAGGTGTTGGCGTGCATGGGGTCACAGCTCCAGACGATATTGTAGCCCTCTTTCTTCACCTCACGGAGCAGCGGCGGCAGAACCTTTTCAATCTTCTTCATCCCCAGACGGGTAATCAGGGTCAACCGGCCCGCCTCGTTCTCAGGATTCAGGGTCTCGATCAACCGCTTCACATTGTCAAGATCATAATCAGGCCCAATCTTGACCCCGATGGGATTCAACACCCCGCGCAGGAACTCCACATGGGCGCCATCGAGCTGCCGGGTCCGCTCCCCGATCCATACCATATGGGCAGAACAGTCGTACCAGCCGCCGCTGGTGGAATCCTCGCGGGTCAGGGCCTCCTCGTAGCCCAGGAGCAGAGCCTCATGCGAGGTGAAAAAATTGGCCTCCTTGATCTGCGGGATATCAGTGGGAATACCGATGGTCTCCATGAACTGGATGGCCTGACTGATATGTTTAGCCAGACGCTCATAGGAGCGACCCATGGGCGACTGCACCACAAATTCCTGATTCCAGGCATGGACCCGGTGCAGGGCGGCAAACCCGCCGCGGGTATAGGCCCGCAACAGATTCAAGGTGGCGGCGGCCATATTGTAGCCCTGCAGCATCCGGTTGGGGTCGGGGATACGGGCAGCGGCAATGGGCTCCGGACTGTTGACCATATCGCCCCGATACGAGGAAAGCTCCACCCCATTCACCATCTCGGTATCAGCCGAACGCGGCTTGGCAAACTGACCGGCAATGCGGCCCAGTTTGATCACCGGCTTACCGCCAGCGTATGTGAGAATAACAGCCATCTGCAGAAGCACCTTCAGGGTCTCCCGAATCCTGGGGGCCGTCACCTGCGAAAAGTCTTCCGAACAGTCACCGCCCTGGAGAAGAAAGGCATCCCCAACCACGGCCTTGGCCAGCATCGCCTTCAAGTCGCGGATCTCACCGGCAAAGACCAGAGGTGGCAGACGGGTAAGATCGGCAAGGACCTTGTCATGTACATCCATATCCGGCCATTTTGGCTGCTGCAGGGCAGTAAAATTATGCCAGCTCGATTTTGTCCAGTCTGTCGGGTTATTTTTTGCTGTTCCCATGGTTGTTCCCAGTTAGATATCAAAAAAATCAGCTATTTTATAAAGTATATTGCATATTCCACAGAAAAATATCAAAGTTCAATCTTGTGCATATGTCCCCCATAATACCATGAAATGCGGGCAGGGAAAGACGAAAACACAATTCACCCTTGAATTCCGTAAAAGCACTGCCACCCTGATAAGACTTCAATTACACAGTTTACCATGAACAGCTTCATTGTCAAACAGTTACAATTTATCCCTGCTGATTGATCAGGCAAATCCCTCTCACCTTAAGGGTCCCTTGAAAAATCTGATTTTTGTTCAAGATCAAGGCGCGAGAAGAAATTTACCGCCGGCATTTAGCTAATATTCCGAAGAAAAATTTTTTAAACAATGCAGGGATTGGGCAAAAAGAAAATTTTTCAAGGTACCCTTAAAAGAAACTGAAAGAGTTGAGATATCTCAAAGAGGAAAATTGGCGCAGCCGTTCACTAGAACATCAGATCAATGCCGGCCTCATCGGCCCGTTCCTTCAAAAAGCGCAGATGCTCCCGCTGGATCTCCGCCACTGTCCTTTCCAGTTGACGCGCCACACTCAGATCCTCCACACTGAACTGAATACCACAACGGGAACTGACGATTTGACAGTCCTTTGTTTTACGGCAGGTGATATGGTTGCGCACCACAGCGAACAAACGGGAATCCGGCAAGTTAAGTTTTTCAAACTGAATGGTAACTGGCGATCCGGGAAGCAGAAGGCCTGGCGGCCAAGGATTTTCGAAGGACAGGCCGTTGATCCCGATGTCGATTAAGGGACAGATAGCGAAATCGTTATTTGGCAGATACACGGTCACCTGAGACAACAGCTTTGTCAGCGTTTTGGCGCGGTAAAAGCGCCGTTGACTCAACTCCATGCCGGATGCGGGAAAGGCCAGGGCGATAAACGGGGTGCCTCGAACGGTCTCTATCCCCAGAAAACGGCTTTCACAATCCAGTGAATTGGTACCGATTGGTATGCGGAAGAAAACCTGCTGGCTGCGTCGGATGAGGATATTGCCACTAACAGGTTCCAGGGGCGCAACCAGAACCATCTGGTGCTGCTGCAGGTAGGAGCCTTCAAGATATTTCGGTTCTTGCAGGATGATAGAGCCATCTTCATCCGTAAACTCCTCCAAGGGCGGCAGCTTATCAATCAAGCGGGTAAAAAAGGTACGGGAACGGTCCTGCAACTGCAATTCTACCACTTCCTCGTCTAACAATGTGGTTTGAAGATGGCGCTGGATACAAGTGGAACTATTGATGACTCGGTGTAATTCCATAAAACACTTAGATTCTAATATGTTAAAAAAGGGGAAAAGAGCCAGATTTATTTTTCCTTCTTTGGTCTGCGCTGGCTATGCAGTTCAATCCACCGCCCTATTTTCTTTGCAATCTCTTGCTCAAACATGCTGCTTTCCGTAAGCAGCCCCCGCTGGATTGCCTCTTACATCAAAGCCCACTTGCCATCCGAATTCGTTTCACTAACCCATTTTTGATACTTTTCGGCACGCTCTTCAGGATCTTGCCAAAACTCATATAAACCATCATTCTCACGGCGCAGCGCGAGCACAACAAAAGATGAAATGTTTTTTGGATAAAAAGGATCTGCGTCAAGCCATGACAGCTCTTTGAGCCCGGTCTTTTCCTGACAACATGACCATGGATATTGCCAGAGTTGACGGAGAGGGTCAGGTCTTGAATTATCAACTTTCCTTGCCGTAGTTATTCACAATCTTACTCACTGTTGTAAAGTGTATTTTCAGGCTGTCTGCAATCTCCTTCAGCCTGTATCCGCAGGTGTGTGCCTGAAACAATTCTGGCGTTTCTTTCAGCCCTGCTGGCAAAACCCGACAGCAAGACGATCAACTGCGGGCGGGATAGATAGCGTTGCTGTTTCGGGATTTCCAGATTGGCCTTGTTTGCTTCAATCAAATCCGTAAAGGTGGAGACAAAGGCTGGACTGCCGAAAAAAATCTGTCCCTGCAATTTTTGCCAGGGAGGCTGGGAATCCGCTCCTTCTTCCACAAATTGCGCGTAGGCCTGTCGTGCCTGGACGTTGTTCAGATTGTGGCTCGCTTCGCTCTCACAATCTAACCTTATTCGTTAGCCATAGTATATGCTCACCTATCTGGCCATCAGGCTGCTTTCTCCTCGTTGCCCCGATAGATGTCAATGCGCGTATTATCTTTGTTTTTCGCGCGGGGGTTATTTGCAATCGAAATGGCCCAACGGACGTGTAAAGGTGTAAGCCGCTGGCGATGCAACCAAACTGTTCCACGCCTCCTGGCTATTGCCGCCAAGCGCTGAAAAGGGAGCAGAAACCACAAAAACAGCCAATCCGGCGACAGTCGCCACCGCGCCTACTGGTCTGGCGAGAGCAATATCCGCAGTCATCAAGACCGGATCTTGTTGATTCTCTGCCGCACAATCTTTAGCCAATCCAGGAGGTTCGAAAAAAACAACGGTTGAAACAGTGAGTAAAAGAGATATCAATACTCTTTTGCCGTAATCCTGCATTGAATTTTCCTCCCTTAATTTGAAGAGTATATTTTTTTAGAAATAATGCCGTATAGCTGAGTAGGTAATCTTCCATTTACTTGCTCTTGAGTCAAGCTAATACCGGGTGGGAAAAAGATAAAGCCGTTTTTTCCTATGCCCGGCTGTCTTACCGTTCATCGCCTCCTCCAAACCGAACCGAATTAGTCACGCCATGGTCAAAAACTGGTTAACGCCAAGGTAAGCAGCGGCGGCCAATGAACTGTCCATGAAATTCTAGGGATTGTTCCGCCGTCTGTACTTTGCCGACTTGTTGAGCGTTTATTGTTTACTCTGACCCCAATTACTCCGGTGCTGTGTGTGTGCTGTGTGTGCGGTGCTGTGCCCTGTGTGGGTGTGGGAAGGATTATTTTAGTTTGCTTGTTACGTTTGCTAGTAACGCACCTACGGCAACTATTAACGACAATATTGATAATGACAAAGCCAGCATATTTCTCTTATGTTCAGTTCTTTTTTCAGACACAATAGCAGCCAGATATGGGTAATTGATACAGTGGAGGTCTTTTCCAACCTTAAATGCGAATAAGTGCACCTTTGAATTATCGTCTTGAGTGTACCTATATTTTTGGTCAAGATGGTAGTAGAGACGTCCAAACAAAACTTGAGGGTTTGCTTCTAAAGACCCTGCTATGCGTTGAACGTCAATCGGCACGTAAATTAAGGCGCTACGACCCTGATCATTGATTGAATATTTTTGAAAATCATCAGCATATGTTATGTAAATGTGATCAAGTATTTCGAGGTCTGTCGGAAGCTTGTTCATCGCAACACCTTCATCCGCGACTTTTCAGCGCGTTTTTTCAGCGAAATTTCAACCCCTGATTGACCTTCGCCGAAACAAGAGAAATATCGTTCATAAAACGTTACGACCTGCTCGTACAGCCCTTGTTTTACTAAGAATTTTGAATAGTGGTCGGCTAGTTGCGTCGGAGAGATGCGCTGTTTAGGTAACAAGCTGCGGGCACCTTGTTGATAGTCATTAAAATTCATGGCCTTGACATAAGCAGTATAGGCTGTTTCGTACGTCTCGATTGCTTCTAGAGTTTTTCCCTCCTTATCAAGTCGTTGTGCGAGTTTATAAGCATCAGAATAGCCGCGCATCGCATCACTATAGTCGATCAACATTCGCGAATCTACCGGAGCATACATATTCTGAAGATTTATGACCGATGCAGCATGTTTAGCGAGTAATGCATCCTCGATTCGAAGCGCATCTTCCTCCGTGATGCCATCCCTCACAATTTCCACATCGTACTGATTATTTAGAATATTCTCGACGAAGTAATACCATTCTGGTTGCCTATCTTTAGAATACGCTCTGTTACCGGTTCCTTTCCCTACATAAAAGACAGTGCCATCAAGTCCTTTGTGGACATAGACATAGTACCTACCGGCCTTGCATAGTAGTTCATCAATATCCCCTGAACAACACTGAGTGATAGTTCCTATAATATCCACACCACCTCATCGAATACCAAAGTGAAGGTATGGGCCTTTATCTGCCTTTTTTCTGTTCAACAGTATATATAATAACTGGAATTTTATCCATCATATCACCCTCTATGGGTGGATGGAATTTCCACTTATTTTTGTATTGATCTTGAAATATAGAAAATTAACCAATGCCCTGTCCACTGATTGCATTTCCTCAGGTTCATTTCTACCTATTGCGTTACTTCATGACAAAATATGGAAAATCAACAACAAACCGAAGTTTTTCCTAAACTCCGGCCTCAAACTCACGAATCAGGGGCGTGAGGTACTCCGGTATCATCGCGCACAGCGCGAGAAAGCATCAAATTGAAATCTATCAGCAAAGACCCAAGATGTCAAACCGACCCCACTGAACGCCAGCCCGGCCTTTTCGACCTTTCCCCTGAACACTATCTTCGGCAGCAGATCTCCACATCAAAGGCATTGAGAATCCGTAACTCCCGCTCCCGCTTCTTGGCCTCCAACCGCTCGCGAAAGACCAGGGTGGGGAAAAGCTCCCGGGCCTGCTGATAATCAGGGATGGCCTCCATGCCGGTGGCCAGGACCTGGCCATTTGCGGTATCAAGCAGCTCCGCATCCCGGCCATTGGTGACCACGGCCAGCGGAATCTGATACCCATCTTCCAGCACCCTGGCTGCGGCAATGGCCGAACGCTCCCGGCTGACCAGAGAGCCCGGGGCGTAGCGGATCACCATGATCCGTTTTCCGTCCAGACTGACCGTCAGGGTAATGGTGGAGCGGACAAACTGGGAGGAGAAGAGGGTCTCAACACAGCGGCAGGGTTCAAGATCGCCCTTGGCATACCCCTTTTCCTCCACCATCATCCGCGCCAACTGCTGTCTGATCCGCTCGTCATCGGTATCAGTCAGTTCCTCGCCGGTGAGATAATCCCGAAGAGAGCCATAGACGAGATGATGTGATGAGACCCGCAACATAGTTTCCATCCTCCTGAAACGACGATGCCCCTTGGCATAAGCGAAGGGGCATCGTCAAACAAAAATTGTAACTGTCAACCTTTACAGTTCAAGCCACGACTCGGAGAAGACCGACTGACCGGACAAGGCCTTGTAGGTCTTGTAGTGCTGCAGGGCCACGTCTTTCAGGGTTGAAGGATCGGGATCATCACCATCCATCATGGCATGGACCATATCGACATGGGCCTGACGCTCGCCCTTGCAGATGGCCATCAGCTCGGTATCGTAGGCATTGACGATGGCGGTGGTGATGCCGTATTTCATCAGCATGATCAGATAGGTACGATCGAGATACTTGCGCAGATGCTCGGCCACGCCGTTGGAGACGTTGGACAGACCGACGGTGGAACCAGCACCAGGGGCGATATCGGCCAGCATCATCATGAATTCCAGACCGGAGGCAATCTGATCGGCGCCCAGGGTAATGGGGGTGCCGATGGGATCAAAGAGCATCTTCTCATTGGGAATACCGGCCTCGCTCAGGGCCATCATCAGGTCAACGGCCATGGAGGCGCGCTCGTTTGAGTCGCGAGGCATGCCCTCTGGTCCCCAGAGCAGGGCGATGACATTGCAACCGGCCTCAGCGGCCACCGGGATCAGATTCTTCATCCGCTCGGGCTGGGCGGAGATGGAGTTCATGATCGCCAGCTCTCTATTCTTCACCACCTTGAAACCGGCGGTCATGGCATCCATATTGGTGGTATCAAGACAGAGCGGGGTATCAGAAACGGCCTCAACGGTCTGCACAATCCAGGGCATCAGCTCAACCCCATCCTTACGGGCTGGTCCGATGTTGAGGTCAAGATAGGAGGCACCGGCCGCCGTTTCTTCTTTGGCCATCTCCTGAACAGGACCCTGAATCCGCTCTTTCATGGCGGTCCCGCTGCGTTTCCCCATGATATTGATGCTTTCGGCAATTGCCATTACTTTCTGTGACATGCTGTTCTCCTTGTCTCGATGAGTTATCTCTTAATTATCTCTTAAATAGAGGGATTGATATCAATAAAGCTCTTTCTTTTACCCATTATTCACTCTTCTGTCAATGTCAGGGCCACTCTCAGGCCCTGACCGCAAGACACTATCTTTTTGTCTTCACCGATGGAAATAAACTCATGTCGGTGTGGGGCAGAAAGAGGGCGGCCACATAATGATTCATGAAATCGGGATTCTCCGACAACTCGATATTGGTCATCAGCTTGCGCACCTCCACCCGCTCCCGGAAGCGGCGATGATCAAGTAGACTAATCTGACAGCCCAGCAGCGAGGCATTGCCAAGATAGTAATAACGCTCGCGGGCAATATCCGGCAGCAGCCCGATGCAGATGGCCCGTTCCAGATCGATATAGGCCCCGAAGTTGCCGGCCAGGATAATCCGGTCCAGATCGCCAAAACCCATACCCACTGACTCAAGCAGGGTCTGGTATCCGGCATACATGGCACCCTTGGCCCGCATCAGGTTATCAAGATCCACCTCGGTGATAACAATATCCTCACCGGTCATGGAGTTCTGCCCCCAGGCCAGCACATACTCCCACCGATCCTCACCTTCACGGATACGGGGATTATTCAGTTCGCGATTGAATTTGCCCTGGGGATCAATGACGCCGGCCTCAAGCAGTTCGGAGACGATCGAGATCAGGCCGGAGCCGCAGATACCCCGGGGCTTGGTATGGCCGATGGTGACGATCATCGGGTCAAAGGTCACGGAGTGGATATGAAAATTCTCGATGGCCCCCTGACTGGCCCGCATCCCGTGCTTGATGCCGCCGCCCTCAAAGGCAGGCCCTGCCGAACAGGCAGCGCAGACCATCCACTCCTGGTTGCCGACCACAATCTCGCCATTGGTTCCGATATCAATGAACAGCGAGATCTGCTCGCTCTTGTGCATCTGGCAGGCATGGACCCCGGCGACAATATCGCCGCCCACATAGGAGGAGATACAGGGATAGAGGAAAAGCCTCACCGAGGGGTGGGCCATGATGCCGAGATCGGCGGCCTTAGTCAGGGGAAACTGGCTGACACTGGGCACATAGGGGGCCTCGCGGATATAGCGGGGATTGATACCCAGCAGCAGATGGGACATGACGGTATTGCCGGCGGTCATGATATAGCTGATATCACTGGGACTGATGACCACCTTGCGGCACATCTCTTCAATGATGCCGTTGATGGTAGAGACCACTTTTTCCTGCAGGGTTTTGAGTCCGCCGGGACGGGCGGCATAGATCATGCGGGAGATGACATCCTCGCCATAGCCGATCTGGGCATTATAGCCGGAACCGTCGGCGATGACCTCGCCGCTGTTCAGATCGATCAGGACCCCGTTGACCGTGGTGGTGCCGATGTCAATAGCCAGACCGTACAGGCGGTTGGTGGTATCCCCCGCTTCCACGGCAATAATCCGGTCAGGCTCAGCCGATCCCTTGCCGTGCAGCAGGATGACTGTGACCTCCCAAGCCGCCTCGCGCAGGATCGCGGAGAGCTCCCGAATCAACTGGGGGTGGTCATAGTTGGGTTCGGGATTGTCCGGCCGCGTATTTTTAATGCTGCGCATCAACCGCTGCATATCAGAGACGTTGTCATCAATGCTGGGCGGCGGCAGCTTAAGAAACAGCTTACCCACCGGCGGATCAATCTTCCAGGTGCCGACCAGGGTCTCCATGGAGCGGGCCGAGATGGCCCTGGTGGTCTTGGGTTCCCGTTTCAGCGCCTTGCCGTCCGCCTTGATCGTCTCAGGAATCCGCACCGTAATATCCGAGATGACACGGGTCTTGCAGGCCAGGCGAATCCCTTTCTCGTAATCGGCCTGTTTCAGGGTGGCGGCATGATCAGTCTCCACCTCGCCCTGCTCCAGATGCACCTTACACTTGCCGCAGACCCCGTCGCCGCCGCAATAGGCATGGATATAAACCCCGGCGGCCGCGGCAGCGGTCAGTAAATTTTCTCCGGGTGCAACTTTGACACGGATATCGTCGGGTAAAAAGTGTATGGTATGTTCCATAACATCTGCCTTATCTGAAATTCAGGGTGCCTTGAGTGGATAATTGGATTATTTGAAGAAAAATAACAGGTAGCAGTCCCTTGTCAAGAAATATCCTTGATAGGTTTTATAAAAATCTTTGATCAAAAAAGACGACAACCACCAGGTGCGTCTCTCAAAAGTAACGGGCAAAAGCCCGACCTACAACGCCAGGAGAACCAGACAATGACTTTACCGCACAACCCAACCCGCCAATGGCTCAAGGTTTCTGTTAACACCGATCCGGTTTTGATCGAGGCGATTGAAGATTTTATAGTGGGGATAAGCGGCGCCGGAGTAGAGCTTGCCGTCGATCAGCCAGGGAATACAGCCATGCTCAACGCCTGGTTTGACAAGGGTCAGGAGGATCAGCCGGATACGGATCTCATCCTGACCCAGCTTGCCGACTATCTGCAGGAGCTGGCGGCAATCTTTGAGGTTGCCGTCCCCACCGTTACCACCACCTTTATTGAGGACGAGGACTGGTCGGCAACCTGGAAGGAACATTTCAAGCCCTTTGCCATTATCCCCGGCCTGATCATTGCCCCCACCTGGGAGGAGTATCAGGCCCAGGTGCAGGAACAGGTCATTGTCATGGATCCGGGCATGGCCTTCGGCACCGGCCATCATGCCACCACCAGCCTCTCCCTGCTGCTTGTGCAGGCGGCCCTATCGGGAAGAGCAAACACCAGCGTCCTTGACGTGGGCACCGGCACCGGGATCCTGGGGATGGCCGCCGCCCTTTTTGGCGCCTCCAGTGTCATGGCCATTGACAACGACCCCGAGGCAGTAAGCGCGGCAAAGAAGAATATCGAAATCAACAAGTTGCAGCAGATAATGGAGGCGCAGATCACCCCGCTCGCCTCGTTCACCGCACCGTTCTCCCTGGTGATCGCCAATATTGTCCATGACGTACTGCTGGAGCTCGCCCCTGATCTTGACCGCTTAACGGCAAATGGCGGTCAGTTGATCCTCTCCGGCCTCATTGCCGGGCAGCAGGTGACCAATATTATTGCCTGTTTTACCGCATTGGGATTTTCCCTGAACCGGCAGGAGCAGAAAAAGGAATGGGCCACCCTGCTTTTTTCCAAGGAATAACGGAACCACCCTCATCTTCTGCAGCAGCAAGAAGCCCCGAGATAATAACCGTTTATTCAGGCGCAGATGCTGGTTCCGGATCTATGCTCCTGATAGGAGAAATCTGATAATTCTGGTCAAAGATAACGGCAACCCCAGTATCTTCAACACGAATAACCACCCCGGTAGCGGTGACCCATGCCCGTTCACCCTGCCACACTTTGAGGCTTTCCCGGGCCAGGACAAATCGTAGTCGGGAGAGGTCTTCAAGGGAGAGAAAAAACTCCAACCGAACCTTACTGGCAATAGGCAAAGGCCGGCTGGTTGCAATAAATGCACCGCCAGCACTGATGTCCGCGGTGACAAACTCCAGTAAGGGCGTTGCACCGGTACGGGATTCCGCCCTGATCTTGGTCTGCAACCTGAGAGAAAAACGTTCCTGGTCTCTTCTGTCGTCTTGTGCCATTCTGTTTCTCCTTCTACCGTTTTTTCCTGCTCAATGATGATATTATTTTTTTGAAGCAGCTTTCGTTTGTCCTTCTTTTTTCCCCCACAGGGGGTCACGGCCAAAACGATCCATCCACCAGTCTTCAGGCTCTATACTCTCACCATCACCCGGCACCAAAGGGATACGAAACTGCTCACAGTAACGCATGAGCAGATCATAACCGCGGGTAAGCTCCCGAATAATCACCGCATCCTCTGCCGATTCGTCACCAACCGCATCAGGATGGTGCTGTTTACACCTCTGCCGATAGGCCCGCTTGATTTCACCCAAAGTGGCCCGATCCCCCAGATTCAATACCTTCCTGGCCTCATCAATGGCCTGCCATTCTTCTCTAGTCATGGCTCAACCCTTTTTCCAGCCCTTTTCCTCGCCCCGCCGCAATCTGCCGATATTGGACCGATGTTTGAACCAGATGAGGAGAACAATAAGAACCGCAACCACCTGATTTCCTAGAGATGCGCCAAAGATCCAGAGCCACAGAGGCAGCAGAGCCGTGGCCGTCAGTGAACCCACGGAGACATACCCGGAACCGGCAACCGCAGCGACAAAAATAATCAAACTGATCAGGATACTCCAAGGGGAGACAAAGAGGAAGACACCCAAGGCTGTAGCCACCCCTTTGCCCCCTTTAAATTTGAGATACACCGGAAACATGTGGCCGACAACCGCGGCAAGCCCACACGACACCACTGTCAGCTCCCTGGCGGCTGTTGTATGGGAAAGCATAAGGGCAGCACCCGAAACCGGCAGGAATCCCTTGACCACATCGCAGACCAAGGTCAATATCCCCAATTTCTTTCCCAATACCCGGCCCACATTGGTGGCGCCAATATTTCCGCTCCCTTCCCGGCGCACGTCGGCGCCGGCAATCCGGCCTACAAGTAGCCCGAAGGGAATGGCCCCGGCCAGATAACTGGCCAGGATTAAAGCTATTTCCATAATCATTTCAAAAACCTGTGCTGTTTAAAATAGTTAAAAAACACTTCTTATCCCCCTATCATACCGCCTTTAATAACACCTTTAGCCTACTCCACTTTTATTGGATTGGCAAATAAGACGAAAACTCCCTAATCAAAGAGGATCAAGGACAAAGCAAGATAAAAATTTCGTCCACCTCAAAGAGGAACGTCATCGACGATCTCCGCCGCTTCATCAATGGCATCATGGGCGCTATTGCCAACAGCTGGAATAATGGAAATCACGGCGCCACCAAGCCGCATCGGGACGGTCACAACCTTGGTCAGAATACAGCCATTAAGCAGAAGAAGGGCAATCAATAAAACAAATAGTTTGAAAGAGGACATGGGAAGACGACTCCAGGCAAGAAAGGAAATAGGCGAACACAAATGAGCAGTGAATCACAAGACAGAAGATCGGGGTTACGGCACCCGCAAAATTATTTCCAGACAATCACCCTCTATCCGGATCATGCAAGACAGGCTGCCGTCTGCGACCAGCCATCACCCACGACTGCCCACGATCCAGATAGTAGTAGATCACCGGGGTGATATAGAGGGTCAAGAACTGCGACACCAGAAGGCCGCCGACCACCGCCAGACCTAGCGGTCGGCGTGATTCCGCCCCGACGCCGATGCCGAGAGCTATGGGCAGCGTGCCCATCAGCGCCGCAAAGGTGGTCATCATGATCGGCCGGAAACGGACCAGACAGCCCTGAAAGATGGCCTCCAGCGGCGTCTTGCCCTCCTGACGCTGCATTTCGAGGGCGAAATCGATCATCATGATGGCGTTCTTCTTGACGATCCCCACCAGCATGATGATGCCGACAAAGGAGTAGAGGTTCAGATCCTTACCAAAGACAAGAAGGGTCAGCAGGGCCCCGAGACCGGCGGAGGGCAGGCCGGAGAGGATGGTCAGCGGGTGGATATAGCTCTCGTAGAGGATGCCGAGGATGATATAGATTACCAGGATGGTCAGGAGCAGCAGCAGGGCGAGGCCGGTGGTCGATTGTTGATAAACCTGCGCCGTCCCCTGAAAGCTGGTGGTGATCACCGCCGGCAGCTCCCTGGCCTCTTTTTCAATGGCCTTCACCGCATCCCCCAGCGGCACCTCCGGCTTGAGATTGAAGGAGAGGGTGACCGCGTTGATCTGGCCTAGGTGATTGACCGACAGCGGCCCCACCCCGAGTTTAAGCTGGCCGAGCGAGGAGATCGGCACCATCTGGCCGCTGGCGGCACGAACGAAGAGCGCCCCCAGTACCGCCGGGTCTTTCTGATATTGGGGATCAAGTTCCAGCACCACCTTGTACTGGTTGGTCGGGGAATAGATGGTGGAGACCTGCCGGGTGCCGTAGGCCAGGTAAAGGGTATCCTCGATCTGTTGGGCCGTGACCCCCAGGCTCGCCGCCCGGTCACGGTCGATCTCGAGGGTGAGCTGCGGGTTTTTGATCTGCAGGTCGCTGGTGACATCCTGCAGCAGCGGCAGCTTCCGGACCTTCATCTCAAAGTCCGTGGCCTGGCGGTAGAGCTCCTCGGTGTCGGGGCTCTGCAGCACGAACTGATACTGGGCCTTGGAAGAAGTCGTATCCAACTGAATGGGCGGCGGATTCTGCATGAACAGGCTGATCCCCGGCACGCTCATCAGCTTGGGCCGCAGTTTCTGGATGATCTGATCGGCATTCAGCTCGCGCTCCTGGCGCGGTTTCAATTTCATAAACAGGAAACCGCTGTTGGAGCCAACCCGGGTGCCGCTGGCCCCGACCGATGACATGAAGGCCTCCACATTCGGTTCCTGCAGGACGATCTCTACCAGTTTTTGCTGGTTCCGCTTCATCTCGGCAAATGAGGCCCCCTGCGCCCCCTCGGAGATGCCACGGATGACACCGATATCATCGGCCGGCAGCAACCCCATCGGCATCTGGGTAAAGAGCCAGACCGCAGCAACGGTGGTCGCCACGGTGACAAGGACGGTAGTGCGGCGATAGTTGAGGACGAAGGATAACGACCGTTCATAGAGGTGCAGCCAGCCATTGAAAAAACGCTCCATGGCATTATAGAGCCAGCCGTGGCGCTCCTTTTTCGGAGAGCGGAGAAAACGGCTGCACAGCATTGGGGTCAGGGTCAGCGAGACGACGCCGGAGATCAGGATGGCCACGGTGATGGTGACCGCAAACTCATGCAGCATCCGGCCCAGCATCCCGGACATGAAGAGGACGGGGATAAAGACCGCCACCAGGGAGATAGTCATGGAGATGATGGTAAATCCAATCTCCCCCGCGCCGCGCAAGGAGGCAGTATGCGGATCTTCACCCTGCTCCATGTGACGGACGATATTCTCCAGCATGACGATGGCGTCATCCACCACAAATCCCACCGATAAAGTAAGGGCCATCAGGGTGATGTTGTTGACGGAAAAGCCCAGGGAGTACATGGCGGCAAAGGTACCGATGAGAGAGATCGGCAGGGCGAGTCCCGGGATGATCGTTGCCGAAACCTTGCGCAGGAAGAGAAAGATAACCAGGATCACCAGACCAATGGTCAACAGCAGGGTAAACTTGACATCGGCCACAGAGGCACGGATGGTCTCGGAACGGTCATAGAGGACATTGACCTCGACTGCCCCCGGCAATTGGGCGCGAAAGGAAGGGAGCTGGGCCTTGATGCGGTCCACCACCTCAATGGTGTTGGTGCCGGGCTGCCGCTGAATAGCCAGGACAATGGCGCGGGTTGACGTCCCCTTGGTGTTGTACCAGGCGGCGACCTTGTCGTTTTCAACGCTGTCGGTAATGGTGGCAATCTCGGACAATCTGACCGGGGCGTTGCCGCGGTAGGCCACCACCATGGATCTGTAGGCCTGGGCATCAAATAATTGGCCGCTGGCCTGAAGGGTAAAGACCTGTTTGTCACCCTGCAGGCCGCCGGTGGGCAGGTTGACGTTCCATTTGGCGATGGCCGCCGAGACTTCTTCCAGACCGATCTTGCGGCTGGTCAGGGCCTGGGGGTTGAGCTGCACCCGCACCGCATACTTCTGCGAGCCATAGACCATGACCTGGGCCACGCCATTGATCATGGAGATGCGGGGCGAGATGATGGTGTCGGCCAGTTCGTTAATCTCGGACAGAGGTTTGGTCTGCGAACTGAGGGCCAGATAGAGGACCGGCGAGTCGGCCGGATTGACCTTCTGGTACGATGGCGGGCTGGGCATATCCTGGGGCAACTGACGGGCTGCCTGGGAGATGGCCGCCTGCACATCCTGGGCTGCGGCATCAATTTTCTTCTCGAGGGCAAACTTGAGGACGATAATCGATACGCCCTGGCCGTTAGTGGAGTTCATGGAGTCAAGACCGGCGATGGTCGAAAACTGCCGCTCCAGGGGGGTGGCCACCGCCGAAGCCATGGTCTCCGGGCTGGCCCCGGGCAGGTTGGAAGTGACCTGGATGGTAGGGTAATCGATGCTCGGCAGATCGTTGACCGGCAGCAACTGGTAGGCGAAGAGGCCGAAGACCACCACCGCCAGCATGACCAGGCTGGTCATAACCGGCCGCTTGATGAAAAGTTCCGAGATATTCATCGTCCAGGCACCACTCCCGGCGCGGCAGCCTTGGCTGGCGTTACCGCTTCCACCGTTTTATCCTTCGCATCCATCTCCGGCTTCTTTGCCGTCTTGATCTCCACCTTACCGCCGGGGATGACCCGCATCTGGCCATCAATGATAACCTGCTCTCCGGCCTCCAGCCCCTTGTCGATCACCGTTATCGCTTCGTAAGCCGGGCCCGGCACCACCACCCTGACTTCAGCAATATTATCCGGCTTGACCACAAAAACAAACTGCTCTTTCTGCCCGGTCTGGACTGCCTGGGTGGGAACAACCACGGCCTGTTTCCTGACATCCAGAGTCAGAGAGAGGGTGACAAACTGGCCCGGCCACAACCGCTTGTGCTCATTGGTAAATTGCCCTTTCAGGCGGATGGTACCGGTGGCAGGGTCAACTGTATTGTCAAGGAACGACACCACCCCTTTTTCGGTAATCCCGGCCGCTCCCGGCACTTCGGCCACCACTGTCATCTCACCTGCGGCCAGCCGCTGCTGGACCAGAGAGAGGCCTTGCTCAGGAATGGTGAAGGTGGCACGGATGGGTGTCAACTTGTTGATGGTGACCAGGGCTGTCTCATTAGCCTTGACCACATTGCCTTGATCCACGGCCAGCGCCCCCAACCGGCCGCTGATGGGCGCGATAATAGTGCAATAGGAAAGCTGGGTCTGGGCGTTTTCGACCCCTGCCTGGTCGGCAGTAAAATCGGCCGCCGCCGTTTCTGCTCTGGTTCGGTACCCCTCGGCCTGTTCCTGACTGACGAGGCCCTCCTTGGCCAGTTGGATATACCGTTCATAATCCTTGCGGCCATTCTCCATGATGGCCCGATTACGGGCCAGGGCGGCCTGGGCCTTGCTCAAGGCCGCCTGATAGGGACGGGGATCGATTTCAAAGAGCAGCGCCCCCGCACTGACATCCTGCCCTTCCCGGAAGGCGACCGTGGTCAATGCACCGCTCACCATGGGCTTGATGGTGACACTTTCCGCGGCCTCCATGGTGCCGAAGGTCTTGATCTCGATCGGCACATCCTGTTGCCGGGCAGCAGCAGTCACCACCAGGGCAGGCGGCATCGATTTGGCCTTTTCTTTCTTGCCGGGAGAACAGGCAGAAAGCACCAAAAACAGGATTAAAAAAATGGGCAAACAAGAAAAATAGCGGCGGGAAAACATAGCAATTCCTTTGGTAGTGATCTTCAACTGTATGACTTGGGAACTATTCAGCAGACCAATATTTATTTTATCATCGACCTGCGCACAGAGGCGGGATAAAACTTGCAGGACTTTCTCACACATCCGCAACAATCAAACTACAAGGAAAAGCCCCATCCATGAAAGTGGAAATCAGCGTACCGGATGGAGGTGAAATTTTCAATGAGATACAGCCGCAGCCCAAGAAACTGTAAAAGTTGCCACGACCTTGCTCTCAGCCTGCCGAAGCAGAGTATTCGTGCCGGTCACATGATGCAATACCAGCAACTCCCTTGTGAAAAACGGGTCAACGCAGAATGGTTCGAGGAGGGTGATAGCCGGAAGGGGCGGTAGTGTTGGGCATCAGGATGCCTTCTTTGCCGATCAGGGTGCCGGGGTTGGTCACGGAGTTGCAGCCAGTCTGGGCCTTGTCCCCAAGAATGGCGCCAAACTTGCGGCGACCAGTATCAATCAACCCTTCGCTGGTGCGGATCGAAACATTTCCTGGCAGAAACCGGAGATTGGCAAACTTGGTGCCCGCCCCCAGATTGACGTCTCGACCCAGGATGGAGTCGCCAAGATAGGCAAAATGACCGGCCTTGGCAGACCCAAAGAAGATGGAGTGCTTCACCTCGGTGGTGTGGCCAATGACGCAATGGGTCCCGGTCAGGCAATAGCCGCGCAGATAGGCCCCCTGCCGAATCTCGGTATAGTCGCCAATAATGGCGGGCGACTTGATCAGGGCTCCGCTCTCAATAAGCACTCCCTTTCCTATAGCTATCTGGCTGCCCATGAGTACGGCCCCGGCCATGATCACGGTGGCGCCGGTGAGCACACGTCCATCGGCGCTGACCTGCAGTTGCTCTTTGGTGGTATCGCCGTAGACAATGGTCAATCCTGTCGCCGAAAGAATCTGCCCGTCATGCAGGACAACCGTCCTAGTCAAGGGCTCCGCTTCCGGGAGCAAGGGGCTTTTGAGTTGTGGATACAGATACCCATCCATATACCCTTTCAATCTGGTCAGGGCCATCCAGACATACTCACTTTCAAGAAAAAGGGACGCATGTGAAAACTCAGAGAGGTCAAAAAAAGAGCGCGGGCTAAACATGACTGGACTCCACAAAAAAGAAAAAGTTCAACGGCAAGAGCAGCAAAAACAAGAGATACACCACAAACAGCATTAAACCAA
>CAITDH010000212.1 GCA_903891045.1 uncultured Desulfobulbaceae bacterium
CCAAAAAGACACGGCCTTTTAAAAAAGCCACTCATCAATACGCTTTACATATCAATGGAATTTTTACCAAATGAACTCTCTCGATATCGCTCAAAAGTCATGGCAAAAGTCCGATAAACCAGATGAGCAAACTTGGTATAAGGCATATAGAGAAAAAGCATCATAACGGCTACCAAGTGGATAAAATAAATAATATAACCTGGAGCAGCAAGTCCTGCCCAACGAGCTATCTCCGCAAGAAGTCCGGTAACACCAACAGCCATAATTTCCCAGATCAGAAACCAATCATAGAAGGTTGGGATTACTTCATTCTCAGCCTCTTTTTTGGAGCGATTACTCCAGAGGATACCAATACCAACAATCATGGCAACGGCAGATACATTGGCAAGAATTTTCACAGGATTCCATACTGACATTGGACCATGCAGAAATTTCAGACCAGGAATCAGGGCAAGCACGTCATTAGCAGTCGCAGACCAGGCCGTAACAATAAAAAGACCAATAAAAGAGAGCATCAGAGGCAGATGCCCCTGCACCCGATCAAGATTTGTTTTACACTCCTTGAATCGAGTATGTTGCACAATTTCCTGAACTGAGGGCCAGAGAAACTCAGTAATAAACTGCATATACGATGGTCTGAAAGCACTTTTGATGCCAGCATTTTCTTCCATCCCCTTCCACATGCTTGACACACCTTTAAAAGCGGAAACAACTGCCAATCCAGTTGCAGACAACATGATTAGATCAATAAAAAAGACATTCTTGGACAACCAGTGGAAATTCCAATGACCAAAAAAATGTTGATATCCATGGGCAGAAAAATCAGCCGCTGAGGGAATAGATATTCCACCGGAGATTAGCCATAAAACAAACATGATCACTGTAGGGATCGCTATCAGCATGGGCAGACCTTTAGCGCTTGAAGCAAGCTTGGCAAGACCTGACGGCCATCCATAAAAGGTATATGCGTAAGCCCTAATCGCGCCAAGTACATCACCTGGTTTAGCACCACGAGGACAATAAGCGGTACAATCACCACACTGATGGCAGAGAAACACATCAGGATCAGCAACCAGCTTATCCTTCAGTCCCCACTGCGCCCATATCATCTCTTTCCGTGGAAAAGGTTTGCTATCCGTGGAAAGAGGACAAACTACCGAACAAGTGGCACACTGATAACATTTCTTCAGGGTGTCACCGCCAGCACTTTTCAGATATTTAATAAATTCTAAATCTGGTTGAACATTCATTCTTCTTCTCCTCCTGTTATATTAACAAATCTTTTGTTTATAAGAATAGAAAAGAGCGCAAGATCTCTTCAATCAAAAGAAACATGATACTGGCGTTCACCTCTTTTTGCAAGAGCGAGAACACCAGTATCTATCGACACAAACAGGACTAGAAACCCTTGAATGGGTTAGGACCAAGATCAACGATCTCATCAACAAAGTCATTGATAAGCTTGGGAATCTTGTCATACTCGGTAATGGATACCTGCTCAGAGCGTACACGCTCAGGCTCAAGACCAAGGGTAGAGAGAGAATCACCTATATTTTCCATGCGTTTGGCAGCAATCTCAGAACCCTTGACAAAATGGCACTGATAATCATCACCATATTTACAGCCAAGAAGCATAGCCCCATCCATACCAGCAGAGAGCAAGTCACGTACCCATGCCATATTAACCGATCCAAGACAACGGACGGGCACTATACGAACCATGTGATTCAACTTGTTCCGCCTCATGCCAGCCATATCCAAGGCTGGATACGCATCATTCTCACAGGCAAAGATCACGATACGCAACTTATCCTCATCGTCTTCAGGGACTTCAATGGACTTAAGCATAGCGCCAATGAGATCAATATTATAATCCTTGAAACCAATAATTCGCTCTGGGCATGCACCCATACACGTGCCGCATCGACGGCAACGGGTTGGATTAGGCAATGGAGTACCCTTCGCATCATCATCAAGGGCACCAAACGGACACTCTTCAGTACAACGTTTACACTGAGTACAACGCTGCATAAAGAATTCTGGATAGGTCTTGTCACCGGAACGTGGATGAACCGCGACCCCACGATCGGCTGACTCAATACACTGAATAGCCTTTAATGCTGCGCCGGTGGCATCATCAATGGTTTCTTCCATGTTCATGGCCTTCCGCACACCGCCACAGGTATAAACACCGGTACGACGAGTTTCGTATGGGAAGCAGATAAAATGAGAGTCGGCATAGCCATCAAAAAGATCAATATCCAAGAAAGCTGGCCCCTGACGATAGGCCAGGTTGATTGAGTTCTCATACTTGGTCATGGGCTCCATACCGGCTGCCAGTACAACCAGATCAACATCAAGAGTCAGATCTTCACCAAGAAGGGTATCTTTAGCTGTTACTGTACAACCATTTCCAGCCGCCACAACACCCGTCACCGCTGCCTTAGTCAAGAAAATGCCATCATCTTGTTGAATACCCTTATAGAACAGCTCCATATGTCCAGGAGTTCGCATGTGCTGATAAAGGATATAGGCCTTAGCATCAACGTTATTTTCACGGACATACTTGGCTTGTTTCAGGGCCACCATTGAAGTGACAGAGTTACAATAAGGGAAATCCTGGTCGTTTTCTTCACCACCTGGGCTCATAACAAAAGCAACAGAATTAATGCCGGAAAGTTTCCCATCCTTTGCCATCTTCTCAAACTGGGCGTTGGTAACGACCTTGTCGTTCACACCATAGCCGAGATGAGTATATTCGGAAACATCAGCAGGAACCCAGCCCGTGGCCAAGACCACAGCGCCAAATTTCTGAGCATCAGGATTCCCCTCAGCATAAGGCTTAAGACCGGCATTGGGATCTTCCATCTGACCTTTACTTATAAGGTCCTGCTCATCAACACCCACTTTAGCAGGTGCATCCCACTCTGATTTTTCTCCTGCTGCCTTCAAGGTAACCCCAAAATCACCAGGAGCACCACCGATACGAGCAACCTCGGTATTGGTCTTTACTGTAATATTGGCATCCGCCTCAACTGCTGCTACCATCGCCCCAATAGAATTAGGCTCAAGTTCGGCATAAGGCAATTTTGTTGGGAACTGTTTGGCCCAGCCAAGGGCCTTACCACCCAATTTATCCGCTTTTTCAATAATGGTAACCTTGCTTCCCGCCTTGGATGCCTCCAAAGCCGCAGTCATGCCGGCAATACCACCACCCATCACCAGGATCTCCTTGTTCAGGGTCTCCATCTTGAATGGGTCGGGCAGTTCGGTCTTTTTGGCACGGGTACAGGCCATGCGCACATAATCACTGGCAGTTTCATTCAGCCATTCCTGATGCGCATCCTCTTTACCTTCTGCTGCCGCACCAGCAGACCAAATCACCTGCTCACGTAGATTGGCCCGAATAGTGATCTTGTCGTCGCCAAAATTAAACTCATTCTGCATGACCCGGGGTGAACAGGCACAAACGATTACGGTGTTTACCCCATTCTCGCTCATATCTTTTTCAATAAACGCACGGCCATCAGCGCCACACA
>CAITDH010000213.1 GCA_903891045.1 uncultured Desulfobulbaceae bacterium
AAGAATGATTTTTTGACCAGTTCGCAACAGTACCTGATGCCGTTTTGCCCTCCTGATGACGGCATTTTTTTTATAACGGCACTTTAACTCTTTCCGGGAAGGCCAGACAGCAATGCAGAAACAGGCAGTGGTCATGAACAGCCAATTTATTGTCAGTGGTGAGCGGATGGAAATCCGCCCGCTGGTGGGTTCCGGTTTGGGTGAAGGGTATCCGCAGGAGGGCCGTTTTCTGACCCTGTTGGAGCTTGAACAGGAGTATGTGCAAAAGGTCCTGGCCCATGTTGCCGGCAACAAGTCACGGGCGGCCGAGGTGCTGGGTATAGACCGGGTTTCCCTGTGGCGAAAGCTGAAGAAGCTTGAAGGTGTTACGGCTGCCAGCCCCCGGTTCGGGAAATGTATTGAATAATCATGAAGATGTATGTCGCCACCATTCCCGGCAGCGCCCTGAAGGTTCGTTCACGTGAGTCCTATTATGCACGTCAGAAACGGGTTTTTGTGGTGGTTGTTATCCTGGTGGCCATTGTTCCCCTGCTGTTTATCAGTTGGGCGGTTTCACGTTTCTATCAGGAGTCATGGTTGGACAAGACCACAGTGGAGCTGACCAGCCTGGCCAATAACCGTCGGGAGATCATCGATCTCTTTCTCAATAGTCAGGAAAATACCCTGGCTGGCTATGCGGAACTGTACGATTTCTCCTGGTTAAGCGACCCCGCCAATCTGGAGAAGCTGTTCAAGGCCATGAATCATCAGGGGGTTATTGTCGATCTGGGCCTCATTGCCAGGGATGGCAGTCACCAGAGTTATACCGGCCCCTTTGCCGAACACCTGAAGGACAAGAATTATGCGGAGACGCGCTGGTTTGCCGAAGTCATGCACAGTGGGCGGTACGTGAGCGATGTGTTCACCGGCTTTCGGGGGGTGCCGCATTTCGTTGTGGCCGTGACCGATCCCAGCCGTTCCTGGATCCTGCGGGCGACCATTAACTCTGAGCTGTTCAATGCCCTGCTGGCGAGCACTGTGGTGGGGCCGGGTGGAGACGCCTTTATCATCAATCGTCAGGGGGAGATGCAAACCCCAAGCCGCCAAGGCCTGGCCTCTTTGCCCGCCTGGGAGAAAACGCTCCTGCTCTCGAAAGACAGCCTGACCATTCACAATACCCAAGGTTTTCTCTACGCCACCACCGGGATGAAAAATAACGACTGGATCCTGGTGCTGAAAACCGATATCCAAACCTCGCTGGCGGATTTTTACCGGGCCAGGCAGCGCGACCAGATGATCATTGGCGGCGCGGGCCTGCTCATCATTGCGGTGGCTATTGTGCTGGTCTTTTCGATGATGAATAAGGTTGAAGGTGCCGACCACCAGCGCGTGCTGTTGTATGACCGAATCCGATACTCGGAAAAAATGGCCTTGATCGGCAGGATGGCGGCCAGTGTCGCCCATGAGATCAATAACCCCCTGCAGATCATTGGTGATCAGGCCGGCTGGCTTGATGAACTGTTGAGCGAGGAAGAACCGTCACATCTGAAAAATAGGGATGAATATCAACCCGCAATTGTCAAAATCAGGGCCCAGGTTAAACGGGCCAGCACGATTACCCACAGGCTGCTGGGGTTTTCCCGCAGTACGGATGGAGTGAAGTCGGCAACCGATATCAACGCCCTGGTGGAGGAGACGGTCTCGTTTCTGGAAAAGGAGGCGCATAATCACCGGATTACCATCCAGCGCCGTCTGGATTCCAGCCTGCCGCTCATCACCACCGACAGCACCCAACTGCAGCAGGTCTTTCTCAATATCCTCAATAATGGTGTTGATGCCATTGGCAATGACGGTGAAATTGCCATCAGCACCAGTGCGGCCGGAAAGCAGATCATGGTTGAATTTGCCGACAATGGACCGGGGCTCTCGGCAGATGCCTTGAAAAAGGTCTTTGAGCCTTTCTTTACCACCAAGAAGATGGGGAGCGGTACCGGAATTGGTCTGGCAATTTCCTATAACATCATGGAACGGCTTGGTGGCACTATTGAGGCGCGAAACGGGTTGGAGGGTGGTTGCATTTTTCGGGTCACCCTGCCGGCTCCACTTGGCAACGCATAATGTGAACCATTCACCCCTAAGAGACAGGGGGCAGAGGACTTAAAATGGCCGAATCTTCAATACTGGTGATCGATGATGAACAGGAATTTGTCTCTACCCTGGTGCGGCGTCTGCGTAAAAGGGGTTGGAAAAGCGAGGGGGTGTTGACCGGCGGCGAGGCCATACTCAAGATTGCGGCCGGTGGCTTTGCGGTGGCGCTCCTTGATATGCGTCTTCCCGATATGGACGGCAGCCAGGTCCTGCGGGAAATAATGAAAATCAACCCGCAAACCCGGGTTATTATCCTGACTGGTCATGCCTCGGCCAGTGAGGGAGAGGAGGGGATTCGCAACGGGGCCTTTGATTATCTGATCAAACCGGTGGAATTTGAAACACTCCTGGAGAAACTTCAGGCGGCCAGAGAGCGGAGTCCATAAGGCTATGCGGCAGCAGGCCGGGGAAAAAGAATCCAGGGACATGAAAAGGTGCCTCGCAGCCAAGGGGAAGCGAGGGTTTTTATTATTCAACAAGGAAAAAGGAGTAACAGGAATGAATTTTTTCAAACAATTAAATCAGTTCATGCTGATGGGGGCCAGGGCCCATGCCCAGTGGGAACTTGATTGCTCGAACACCATCCTGCATGATCGCAAACGGCTGGCGATTTTGTGCCTGCTTATTGTCCCCATCCTCGTCGTCGGCGTGGCCTTTGCCGATGAGGTTGTTGGTCAGTTACCCGGGATGCTTGGCGGCAAGACCGCTTATGCCCCGGCCTTTTACACCCCGACCATCTTCTTCGCCTCCATCGGAGTTGGTATCGTTGCCGGTCTGATCACCGGTTGTATTGGTGCTGGTGGCGGCTTTATTATCGCTCCCGCTTTGATGAGCGCCGGGGTGAAAGGTATCCTTGCCGTCGGCACCGACCTTTTTCATATCTTTGCCAAGGCAATCATGGGCAGCGTTCTCCATCGCAAGCTGGGGAATATCTCTGTCGGTCTGGCTGGGGTTTTTCTGGTTGGTTCCATCGGCGGCGCCACCCTGGGCGGCTGGGTCAACCGTACCTTGTATGAGATGAACCCGGTGCTGAGCGATGCCTTCATTACCACCATCTATGTCCTGATGCTGGGATTCCTCTGCTCCTACGCGTTGATGGATTTTTTTCGTTCCCGCAAGCCTGCTCCGGCGCAAAAGGCTTCCGATGTTGCCGCCGGTACTGCTGGTATGACCAATATCGCCCGGAAGCTTCAGTCTGTCAACCTGCCCCCCATGATCACCTTTGATGAGGGCGTTACCCCCGGCGGCCGGAAGATATCCTGGCTGTTCCTGGTGATCAGTGGCTTTGTGGTTGGTATGGCCGCCGCCATCATGGGCGTGGGCGGCGGTTTCCTGACCTTCCCGATCTTTGTCTATACCCTTGGAGTTTCCTCCGCCACCACTGTCGGCACCGATATCTTTCAGATTATCTTCACCGCCGGGTACGCTGGCCTTGGTCAGTATGCCGTTTATGGTTTTATCTTCTACACCCTGGCCATGGGCATGCTGCTTGGCTCTCTGGTCGGCATCCAGATCGGTTCCCTGATCACCAAGGTTGTCAGCGGCTCCACCATTTGCGGACTGTATGCCGTCGCCACCTCGGCCGGTTTTGTTAACCGTGCCTTTGCCCTGCCTTCCAAGCTTGCCAGCATGGATGTGATCTCCATGTCGGCTGCGACCGGTAAAATGCTGGAAACAGTGGGCACCTGGATTTTCTTTGCGGTGCTTGGCTCCTTTGCCGTCTGGGTCTTCTATATCTTCTTCACCAATATCAGTGTCCTCAAGGGAGAGGAGCACGTTTACACCGCCAAGGAGGTAAAAGTATGATTGCCAATAAAAAAGAGTTCAACGGTGGCCTGGCGCTCCATATTGCTTTCTGGGTCATTTTTGCCCTGCTGCTCTCACCCCTTTATCCTGGGCAGGGCAAGAAGGTAAATATGCTCGACTATATGGACAGTATGTACAATTCCATATCCAAAAAGTCGGCCTATTATGTTCCTGCTACCCAGAAAAAGATCGAGGTCTTCAAGGGAAACAACATATCCTTGAACATTAAAGCCGATGCCAACCTTTCCATGGAAAGAATGACTTCTTTGATGCAGCATGCCGGCATGAAGGTCGAGGCTGGCGATAAAGAGATCAAGCTCACGGGGGATCTCGGTGGGATGCTGAGTACTATTCTGGCTGATGCAGACTCCATGTTTGCCAATGACGGCAAGGCCGTCAGCGGCAAATACGGCTTCGCTGAAAAACAGGTGATGTATGATTGGTATAATATCTTGAAGTCCATGGAGAAAAGCCTGACCAAACAGGAGAAATTTGCAGAATCAAAAGTTCTCTATCAGGTGCGGACCAAGACCGTTGAGCCATCCTATAATTATTACGGGATTGAGGCGCAGTCCATCAAGGACAAGGCGGTATTGGTCATTTGTTCCCTGGTTGGCTATGTGATCTATACCATGTGGTTCGGGTTTTCCATCCTCTTCATGTTTGAAGGCTGGGGGCTCAAACTTGAGCATTAACAGTTCTTTTGACTGACCGCTTGTTCCGGGTGGTATATATATGCTGCCCGGAACAAGCAGCTTTTTGATCAGGTTGATTCTTCATTACCCCTGCTGATTTTTTTGATATATTGAAAAAATAACCTCACCTTTCGTTCGAGGACGCATCCAGTCTGACCTGGCAACCCCGCCCAGTATGCAAGACCATTCCATGAGCTCTCTTTTTGATCGCCTCACCTCTCTGTTCCGGAGCAAACCCAGGCTGAAGCCGGCGGAGTTGCAGGCCGCATTTCGCAGTCATTACAAAGAATTTCGTTCTCTGCTGACTGCGAACAACAACGCCCTGGAATTGATGGCGGAGATGGAGCAAGTCCTGAGCGGTGGTCATTCCTTTGGCATGGCCTTTATTCGCGGTAACTGCACCGCTCTTTCGGTGAATGTCTATAAGATGATCCAGCATCTGAACAGGCTGGCCGACGGCAGATACGCGGAGCTGGGCCAGCCATTCAGGGATGTTACCAGGCAGCTTGAGCAGGTTATTGCCAACCGGCCGGTGACCACGGAGGGCATTGCTATCCTGCCCATGGCAGAGGTGGATGCCCGTATGGTGGATCAGGTGGGTGAAAAAATGGCCAATCTGGGTGAGGTCAGAAATCGGCTGGGCTTAAGAACCCCGGATGGGTTTGTGATGACTGCCGTTGCGGCCCAGAATTTTATGGAGGCGAATGATCTGCAGGTGGAGATCATTCGCCGCCTGAAAGGCCTTGATCTTGACAACCTGGAGGACCTTTACACCGTCAGCGCCGGTATTCAGGCCCTGATTGCGAACGCGCCGCTGCCAAAAGAGCTGGAAGGGGCGATCCTGGCCCATCATCAGCAGCTTGTGACTGACACGGAGTCTGAACTGCTGGTTGCCCTCCGTTCAAGTGCCATCGGTGAAGACAGCAGCAATGTCTCTTTTGCCGGCCAGTACCGGACCCAGCTCAATGTCAGTCGTGAATTTGTCTGCCAGGCCTATAAGGAGATCGTGGCCGGCAAGTATAAAAGTCAGGCCATTGTTTACCGGCAGCAGCGGGGATTCCGGCATCAGGACGTGCACATGTGTGTCGGTTGTCTGCGCATGGTGGATGCCGCTGTCAGCGGGGTCCTTTATTCCCGGGCCCCTGATGATCCGCGCAGCAGGTTTGTCATGATCCAGGCGGCACCGGGTCTTGCCAGTCATGTGGTGGATGGCAGCGCCGCAACCGAGCAGTTCATGGTCAGCCGGACCGCGCCTTATGGGATTCTTGATTTCCAATCTGGAGCGGGACAAGCGGATGGCGCTGTCGATTCCGTACCGACCCTTACCTCCGTCCAGGCAGCGGAACTGGCTGAGGTGGGCGTGCGCCTGGAAGAGCATTTCGGCACTCCGCAGGATGTGGAGTGGTCAATCGATCAGGCGGGGCTGTTGTATATCCTGCAAAGTCGTCCCCTGGGGCGGCCTGCTGTTGTGGAATCGTTGCTGTCAGGTGGACACGGCTCGAAGGAAGATGGGCTGCCGCCTCCACTTCTGGCCGGCGGGGTCTGCGCCAGCCGTGGAGTTGGCTGTGGCCCGGTTTTTACGGTACGGTCCAGTCTTGATCTGTTGCGTTTTCCCAAAGGAGCAGTCCTGGTCGTTGAGACTCCTTATCCCGACTGGGCAAGCTTGCTGGACCGCGCGTCGGCGGTGATCAGCGAAACCGGCCAGATGGCCGCTCACCTTGCCACCGTGGCCCGTGAGTTTGGAATTCCGGCCATTTTCGGGATGAACCAGGCCTTGACGTCCCTTGACAATCACAGCCTGGTTACGGTGGATGCCACTGCGGGCAGGGTGTACGGTGGTCGGGTTGAATCTCTGTTGGCCCTGGCTCCACCGAGACCGAATCTCATGGTTGGCAGTCCGGTGTATAAAATTCTGGTGGCGGCCATGGAACATATTACGCCACTTAATTTGACCGACCCTGCTTCGCCTTTTTTCAGGCCCGATTCCTGCCAGACCCTGCATGATCTTACCCGTTTTTGTCATGAAAAGGCGGTGGTCGAGATGTTCAAGTTTGGTGAACGCTACGGCTTTGATGACAAGGCAGCCAAGCAACTGGTGGTGGATGCCCCTTCCCAGTGGTGGGTGATTGATCTGGACAATGGCTTTCGTTCGGATTTTGACCCGGAGAGTCGATATGTCGATCTCGGCCACATTGTTTCCGTGCCGATGCTGGCCATCTGGCAGGGCATGACCGCCTTTCCCTGGGCTGGTCCGCCACCTGTGAGCTTGCGGGGGTTTGGCTCCATTATCTTTCAGTCCACCAGAAATCCCGGTCTTGATCCGGGGGTGCGCTCGGCCATGGCCGCAAAAAACTACTTTCTCATCTCCAAAAATTTCTGCAACCTGAGTGTCCGCCTTGGCTATCATTTCGCCTTGGTGGAGGCGAATCTGGGGGAGTTTCTCACCGAAAATTATGTCAACTTCCAGTTCAAGGGGGGGGCGGCCGATGAGAATCGTCGCCTGCTGCGCATCCGGTTGATTTGTGACATCTTGACTGAATTTGGTTTCCGGGTGGAGCAGAAGGCGGACGCCATGACGGCCAGGATTGAAAAAAAACCTGGTTCTTTTTTGCTGGAACGTCTGAAAATTCTCGGGTACCTGATTATTCACACCCGTCAGATCGACATGATCATGGGGGATGAGGGTATGATTGCCCAGTATCGACAGAAAATAATGACTGATTTACAAACTTTCTTGGAAAAACCGGAGACGCCGGAGATGGAGGAATGAGATGAACACGGGATTAAATATTCTGCTCATTGATGATGAATTCGATTTCGTGGAAACAACCTGCAAGCGGCTGATTCGTCGGGGGTATTCCGCCAGAACTGCCCTTACCTGTGCCGAGGGGTTGACAATTATCGAGTCAGGTTGGCCCAATATTGTGGTGCTGGATGTCATGCTTCCCGACCGGGATGGTATGGACTTTCTGCGGGAGATCAAGGGGAAATGGCCGTCCCTGCCTGTTATTCTGCTGACCGGCCATGCCTCGATGCAGGCGGGCCTGCACGGTTTGGACTGTGGCGCCAGTGATTATTGTTTGAAGCCCATTGATCTGGAAACCTTGGTAGAAAAGATGGCCATTGCCCATCGAGAAAGTTGTCAGCAGGGGGCTTGAAGTAAAAAAGTAATCATCTTTGGACGTTATTCTTATTCATGAAAACAGCAGATAAACATTCTAAAATCATCAGTGCGGCGACCAAGGTCTTTGCCAAGAAAGGTTTCTTCAATGCAAGGATATCCGATATTGCCAAAGAGGCGAAGATTGCAGACGGAACGATCTATCTTTACTTCAACCATAAATTAGATGTTCTGATTTCTGTCTTTGAAGAAGAGATCGGTGGCCTGATTGAACAGGTCTCCATTGCTTTGGCCATCGAGCCGGACCCCAGAAAACAATTAGAAATTTTCGCCCGCAAACATCTGACGATGATGAAGAAAAACAAAAATTTAGCGGAGGTCATCCAGATAGAATTACGACAGAATACCAGGAAGATAAAGGACTATCGCAACAACAAGTTCAGCGAATACATTGATATTGTTTCCACTATTATCAAGGATGGCCAGGCGCAAGAAATTTACCGTGCGGACATCAAACCCGGAATAGCCAAACGAGCATTCTTCGGAGCCCTCGATGAGATATCACGGGTCTGGAGCCTCGCCTTAGATGCCGATTACACCCTTGAAGAGACCATCAGCCAGATCATGGCCATCTTTCTTGCAGGGATGCTCGCCCCCACCGTTCAAGCTGGACGGTAACGTTTTTTTTATTGGATGCAATTTTTATGGTGAATAGTTATAAAGAGTTCACCCTGTTTCAGGGAAGGTGGTAAAATCAAGTAATTATCAGTAATTATAAAATATACAGTCATGTATGGTGGCTATCCAAAAAAGAGGCTCCTCGCTGTTTTAGGTGGGTAGTGGTTGATAAAGCTGTTTGAGAAATGATATTTTTTTGCATTATGAGAGATACAGAACTTTTTCAAATGGCCCTTGGTTTGATTTCTCCTTGGCAGGTTGAATCTTGTGAATTTGA
>CAITDH010000214.1 GCA_903891045.1 uncultured Desulfobulbaceae bacterium
ATTTGCTGTGTCTATCTCTCAGCCATTGGTTCAGCTTTTTTTCTGTTGACCGGTAAGAAAGATATTCACCATTTTGGTCTTCTCCAGAATCAATTTGATATCTTTTTTGTCACCCTCCTGGTCTATGCTACCGGTTCCTCCCACTCCGCCTTTTCTCCTCTCTACTTTTTTCCCATTATTGCCGGCGGCCTTATCTTTCCCTGTAAAGGCGGGCTGATCGCGGCAGCCGCTGCCAGCCTCCAATACGCCTTGGTCCTTGGATTTGAACAGATGAGAATCTATCCAGCTTTTCTTGACCGCTACGATTCTTTTAGAGTCCAGAACCTGTTTACCAGTATCAATTATTTTGCTGTGCTGGGACTGACATTTTTTCTGGCTGCCATCCTCAGCGCCATTTTTGCCCGGCGACTGATCAAAACAGAGGCGGCACTGTCAGATACGGTCAAAAGTCTGGATAGCCTGTCGCTGCTCTACAAACAGATTTTTGATGATATTGCCACCGGCATTATCACCATCGATGATCATAACCAGATCACATCTGCTAACAACGCTATTGGTCGCATCACCGGCTACTTGCCAGCAGACCTTCCTGGACAGCTCTTTTCCCGACTCTTTCCCACCCTGAATCTAAATAACAACGGTTCACGCCTTACTGCCAATTTTGTGCGTCAGGATGGTGTCGGAATCAGAGCGGGTTATTCCTGTGCCAGACTGCAATTACCAGCACAGCCCGCAAGTCATGAGCGTGAAGCGCACCAGTGCCAGAGTTGCAAGATCTTGACGATTCAGGATATCAGTGAAATAGAACGTCTGGAACAACAGATGCGCCAGGCTGAAAAACTGGCGGCCATAGGTCGGATCAGCGCGGGCATTGCCCATGATTTCAGAAACCCTCTTGCCGCCATCTCCGGTTCTGCCCAGGTCCTTGCCAATGAATTCTCCCAGAATGATTCTCCTGAGCAAAAAACCAATCGGGTACTCATCAATATCATACTCCGCGAATCAAACCGTCTGACCCACACCATCTCAGATTTTCTTAAATTTGCCAGACCGGAATCAACGGAACGCGAATGGTTTACCCTCAGGAAATGTCTGGATGAAGTCCTCCAGGTCAGCAAGGCCGATCCCCTCTGGCCAGCCAGTTGCACCCTCCAGGTCGAGATTGATCCCAGTTATTCACTCTGGGCAGACCAGCATCAGATCTTCACTGTTCTTAGCCATCTTCTCCACAACGCCCTGCCCTTCTGCCCCCAAGGCGCAGAGATTATCAGGATAGAGGCGGAAGAACTGAATCTTGCCGAGAATCAGGACGAAATCATCCTGCGCATTGGCGATAACGGCACCGGCATTGAGGAAGAAAACAGGGAAAAGATCTTTGAGCCCTTTTTTACCAAACGGGTCGATGGAACCGGGCTGGGGCTGGCCATTGTCAAACAGATCGTCATAGCCCATCATGGCACTATTGAGGTGGGACACTCCGATCTAGGCGGCGCCTTGTTCACCATGCATCTCCCCCTACCCTGATCATTATTCCTTCAACATCTTTCGTGATTTTTAAGGGTACCATCAATAATGTCCGATTAAGGAGTTACATGTGGATTTTCTTTTGAATTATTAAATTGTTGTTTATGTTCAAGTGTTTGGAATTCAGCAATCCGGATTTCATTAAGAATTTCGTTTCACAGTTGTCGAGCCCTATGAATATTAACCAGCTCTCCAGCCGGATGTATGCTCTTCCAAGATGACAGGAAATGAGAGCGTTGAGTTAATCTTCAAAATTCAGGTTCATCCGACTAAAGTGCACTTCGTTTCATGAAAGGCCATTATTTGGTTCTTCCGGATTAAGCGTACTTTGTTTTAAGGGATACATTGAAAAATCAGGATTTTTATTTAAGATCAAGGCATGAGAAGAAAATCACCTCAGGCACATAGAATATTACGAGGATAATTTTTTCAAACAACACAGAAATCGGGAAAAAGACAATTCTTTAAAGTACCCATTAGTGTTTTTTGAGTCCCTTAATTCAAGAGATGCTTCTGTCTCCGTTTGTTCCTGATTTTCACAAAGAGCCGCAGAGAGAGAAAGTAACTGGCTATAGCGCAAGGAAGAGCCAGAACAATCCCTCCGACTACCAGGACAATCGCCGCCTCATAGCCAAGACCGGCAAGGGCTCCCAGGGATTTATATAATCCTGGATGTTGCAGTAAAATATCAAGCACTCCCTTTATCCGGACCCAGGAAAGTTCATATGGGGTAAGGGTATTGCCAATAATGGTGGCAAGGTAATACTGGGGCACATAAGTTATTGGATTACATACTAAAAGACTTCCCATCAAGGCCGCAATGGTTGAGGTTCTGGTCACGATAGTGAGCGGAATAATGAGAATGGTATGCAGGGGCATGGTAGGGGTGATACCAATAAAAACACCAATGGCAGTACCAATAGCCAAGGACTGGGGATCACCTTTCATACGCATAAATTTCAGATAATAATATTTAACAATTCGTTTCGGATTCATCTGCTTATATTTTTTAAAGTTGAGAACGTGAATAAACATCCTGTTCATAAGAAGCTGGTGTTGAGTCGCGAGAATAATAAAAACCGGCTAGGGCAATCATCGCCCCGTTATCGGTACAGAAAGAGGGACGAGGGACAAAGAAGGCCTTTCCCTCCTGCTGACAACGGGAAGACATCGCTTCGCGTAACCGGAGATTGGCTGAAACCCCCCCACCCAAAACAACCGTCTGCACATTGTGACTCCTTGCGGCCAGCAGAGTCTTTTCCACCAGGACATCAACAACAGCCTCCTGGAATGAGGCACAGATATCGGCAAGTTGCAGGGGGATATCCATCTGTTTGGCCTGATTGCAGTGATTCAGCACCGCGGTCTTCAGGCCGGAAAAACTGAAATCCAGCGACTCCTCTTCGACGGCCAGGGATGGCCTCGTGTCGCTTGCTCCAGGGAAGGATAAAGAGCGACCCAGCCAGGCCCTGGGAAATTTGATAGCACTCCTGTTGCCAGCAATAGCCTCCGCTGAAACTCGGGGGCCACCAGGATAGGGAAGACCAAGGAGTTTTGCAACCTTGTCAAAGGCCTCACCGGCGGCATCATCACGGGTTCTGCCCAAGAGCGAAAAGGAGATATGACTCCGCGCCAGATAGATCGAGCTAGTCCCGCCGGAGACGATGAGGGCAATATAGGGAAAATCGGGTTTGTCTTCTTCCAGAAACACCGCCAGCAGATGCCCGGCCATATGATCAACACCGATAAAAGGAATCCTGGTGACATAGGAAAGGGCCTTGGCGTAGGAAAAACCAACGAGCAGCGAGCCGATCAGTCCTGGCCCCTGGGTGACCGCGATCAGATCAATATCCTGAAGTGTTACATCGGCCCGATCCAGGGCCTCCGTGACGATGGGCACAATGGATTCAAGATGTTGACGGGACGCAAGCTCCGGCACCACCCCGCCAAAACGGGTGTGGATCTGATCCTGACTGCTGACCACGCTGGAGAGCAGGATATCGCTGTTTCTCAACACCGCCGCCGCTGTATCGTCACATGAGGTTTCTATTCCCAGGGTGAGCATAGTATGAATTCTTTGAAAAACCTTTGGAGAAAAAAGAGGAAGCCGCCATTCAAAAATAACTGTAATATCTCTTGGCAGAAACAGAGGATTCAGAGTAATAAAAGTTTTTATATATGATCTCTTTTGGAGAAAAAGTCAACATTCGCACAGATCAGGAACCCTTTCATCATGTATTCATCATCAACAGCAACTATGCAAACAGGTAAGCGAAACGAAGGCCAGACTTCGGCGCAACTTGTCGATCAATATTCCCGGACCATCTCGTATCTCCGCCTCTCTATTACTGATCGCTGCAACCTGCGTTGCCTCTACTGCATGCCCCAACAGGGCCTCAATTCTTCTTCCCTGGTAAAATGCGCGGACCTGCTCAGTTATGAAGAGATGTTGCGAATCGTACGTATTGCCGTCGGCATGGGCATGAACAAATTGCGCCTGACCGGGGGGGAGCCGCTGGTTAGAAACGGGGTTATGGATTTTATCCGCAGCCTGGCCGGGATCAAGAGACTGGAGGATATCCGCCTGACCACCAACGGCGTCCTGCTCCACGAAAAGGCTGCGGAACTCTACGACGCGGGAATCAGAAACCTGAACATCTCGCTCGACTCCATGCAGCCCGAACGGTTCAAGGCCATCACCGGGGCGGATCTCTTCGATCAGGTCTGGCAAGGAATCCAGACTGCCTGTGATCTGGGGTTCAATGTCAAACTCAATATGGTGGCCATGAAGGGAATCAATGATGATGAGTTTGCCGATTTTGCCAGACTGGCGACGCAAGGCCCGATGCAAGTGCGATTCATCGAATTCATGCCCATCGGCAACAAGGAGAGCTGGGATAGATCGCGGTTTATCTCTGCCGGTGAGCTCAAGGAGATCTTCTCCACCTTGGGAACCCTGGAGCCGGTTGCCGGTTCACGGATGGAAGGGCCGGCCCGGGTATACCAACTGACGACAGCGGATGGGAGAAGCGGCCGGCTTGGTTTTATCAGCCCCATCAGTCACCATTTCTGCGACAAGTGCAACCGGCTGCGCCTGACCTCCGAGGGAAGACTGCGGGCCTGCCTGCTGCACAACCATGAAACCGATCTGAAGGCCATACTGCGCCAGGGCGGCACCGACAGCGATATCCAGGCGGCAATCCAGCAGACCATCCTCAATAAACCCAAAGGCCATACCCTGCAGGATGACCTGGCCGGGAATGACCAGGTCAACTGTCAGGGGCAGATGTCACGCATCGGTGGCTAAGCTCTCATAGCAGGGGTACGAGCCGAGCCATTCAAAGTAAGAACAGATCTCCCGCAAGCGATCACAACCCCGCTTGATCTTCTCATCTTCCATATGCCCCATCATATCAAGGAAGAACAAGTACTTCCATTGCTTGCCCTTGATCGGGCGAGACTCGATCTTGGCCAGGTTGATATCTTCCTCTGAAAGCACCGTCAACACCTCGTTCAGGGCCCCAGGCCGATCCATGAGCCCAAGAAGCAGAGAGGTGCGGTCGGCACCGCTGGGTGAAGGCGAATGATCGCCAATGACCAGGAAGCGGGTGGTGTTGCCCCGGTAATCCTCAATCCCCTTCACCACCACCTGCAGATCATAGGTCTTGATGGCAAGCGAGGAGGCAATGGCCCCGATATTGGGATTATTGGCGGCCATCTGGGCCGCAGCCCCGGTGGAAAGAACCGGCAGGGTCGGCGTCTTGGGCAGGTGTTTGCGCAGCCATTCACGGCATTGGGCCAAGGGCTGGGGATGTGAGGCCACGGTCTGGATATCCTCAATATTACCCGAACGGCAGACCAGGTTATGGCTGATCTCGAGCAGCACCTCGCCACAGATCTTGACCTTGTACTTCATAAACGAGTCAAGGGTATTAAAGATTGAGCCCTCAATCGAATTTTCCACCGGGACAATGCCATAGTGCGTCCGGTTCTTCTCCACCTCGGAGAAGACATCGTCAATGGACTCCATGGGCTCAAAGGTGGCGGAGTGCCCAAAGTACTTCACCCCAGCCAGATGGGTAAAGGTGGCCTCGGGCCCCAGATAGGCGACGGCAATCTTTTTCTGGGAGAGCCGGCAACTGGTGATAATCTCATTAAAAATGGAACGCAAGGCAACCTCGGGAAAAACACCGTTGTTCATTGCGGTCAGCCGCTCATAGATCTGCCGCTCCCGCAGCGGGTCCCATTTGGCCCGGTTGCTCTCGTTTTTCAGCCGGCCGATATCCTTGGCATGACCAATTCGTTCCTTGAGAAGGGAAACAATCTGGTTATCTATGGCGTCTATCTGGTCACGCACCTGGGCAATATCCGGTTTCTTTTCAGTTGCCATGGTCTTTCCTGTTTAGTACCTTAGAAATTCGTTTTTTGTTTTTTGAAACGAATTTCGTGAAGGTAATTATCCCGTTTACCGGGGTTAGTATTGATGAGTTCAAAAATATTGAATATCGTAAGAGATGATTAAATACAGGTGAAAGAATTTAGGTGAAAGAAAAAAGTATGTCAAGCTGTAAAAAGGTTGATATATAACCAAGGTGTGCGATAAGATCAAAAATTATCATTATAATCAACAATAGCAGGCACCCATTTCCTTGAGAGCGAAACAGATATGAGCAATATCCAAAAGACCTATGAAGAGATTAATGCCAGGATCAGATCTGGTGAGGCAGTGGTAGTAACCGCCGAAGAGATGGTGGACATTGTCCGGGCCAAGGGGGCGGAGCAGGCCGCCCGTGAGGTCGATGTGGTGACCACCGGCACCTTCTCCCCCATGTGTTCATCCGGCGCCTTTTTTAATTTTGGTCAGATGACTCCCACCATCAAGGCCTCAAAGGTCTGGCTGAACAAGGTTCCAGCCTATGCAGGTCTTGCGGCGGTAGATGCCTATATCGGAGCGACCGAACCGGCGGAGGATGATCCGCTCAACAAGATCTATCCCGGCGAATTCCGCTACGGTGGTGGCCATGTGATTGAAGATCTGGTGGCCGGAAGAAAGGTCTTTCTGGAGGCCAAGGGCTATGGGACGGACTGCTATCTGGGCCGCAAGATGCAAAAAGAAGTGACCTTGGCCGATCTCCCCTATGCCTTATTGTGTAATCCGCGAAACGCCTACCAGAATTATAACTGCGCGGTCAATCTCTCGGACAAGACCGTTCACACCTATATGGGCATGCTCAAACCCCATTGCCGCAATGCCAATTACTGCAGCGCCGGCGAACTGAGTCCCCTGCTCAATGACCCCCACTACCAGACGATCGGGATGGGAACCAGGATTTTCCTTGGCGGCGGGATCGGGTATGTCACCTGGCACGGAACCCAGCATAATCCCAATGTTCCGCGCACCGAAGGCGGCGTACCCCGCAAGCCTGCCGGTACGATCATGGTGCAGGGCGACCTGAAGCAGATGTCCGCCAAGTGGCTGCGCGGGGTCTCCATTCTCGGCTATGGCAATACCATGGCCGTTGGTATCGGCGTGCCCATCCCTATCCTCAACAGTAAGATGGCGGCCTATACCGGGGTCTCTGATGCGGAAATCTTCACCCAGGTTGTTGACTATGGATATGATTATTCCAATGGCATTGCCCGCAACTACGGTGAGGTCAGTTACGCCCAGCTCAAATCAGGCTCCATTGAGGTGAACGGCAAACAGGTGCCTACCGCCCCGCTCTCCAGTATGGTCAAGGCCAGAGAGATTGCCGAGACCCTCAAGGGCTGGATCAGGGATCGTAAGTTTCTGTTAAACCAGCCGGCCCAGTTGTTACCTGACGCAGACATGATGAACACGGGTGAACAAGGATCTGAAAAATAAACTGACCAGGCTTCAGGAGCTATTGCATGCCACTGGAAAAGTTGCCATTGCTTTTTCCGGTGGCGTCGACTCCACCCTGCTCCTGCGGATTGCTTGTGACACTTTGGGACCAGAGAATGTAACGGCCCTGCAAGCTGTCTCCTGCCTTATTCCTGAACAGGATCTGCTCAAAGCGAAAAGATTAGTGGCTGCCCCGGAGAATGGCATCCATTGTTCTTACCAGATCGTGCCGGTACAGCCATTGTATTGGCCCGAATTTGTGGTCAACTCGGAACAACGCTGTTATTTCTGTAAAAAAAGGATCTATGGCGCCTTGCACGCAGCAATGAGACAAGGTGACCATTCCCCCCCCACCCCGGCGTCTTCGCTGCGCTTCACTTGCCTGCTGGATGGCACCAATACCAATGACCTGCAAGAGCATCGGCCAGGATTACAGGCCATCCAGGAGCTTTCTGTGGGAACCCCCCTGGCCCAGGCCGGGCTCAACAAAAAAGATATCCGTTCTCTGGCCAGGAAGCTGGGACTGACAAACTGGAATCAGCCATCAAATTCCTGTCTCGCCACCCGTATCCCGGTTCATCAACAAATCACCATGGCCCTTCTGAAGCGTATCGCGCAAGCGGAGGCATTTCTTCAGGAAAAGGGTTTTATCGGGTGCAGGGTAAGACCTGGGCAAGATACGGTTGAAGTGCAGGTTATGACCAATGATCTCGGGCGCTTTCTTACAGAATATTCACGTCTTGAAATCACTCAACATCTTGCAACCCTTGGTTTTAACAATGTTTCTCTTGACTCAAAAGGGCGCGACAAGGTTTAAGGGAATCTGAAAAAGTTATTTTTCTGAAGAAATATTCATTTTTTCTTGATTCGTGCCTTGGATTCAATTATGCTCTTTTACGTATGTGAAACGTCACAGCTTGATTTTAAAGGAGTGTAAGAAGGTTGATGGCAGTTAAAAAGATTAGAGGAAAGAGTTCTTTTCTTTTGACAATTCAATTTGCTTCTATTAAAGCACTATCAAGCATTGTGGGAGGAAGGGGAGCAATACTGTCGCCCCTGTAAACTAAAGAATTATTTTTCCGGGAGGGATCCATGAACAAAAAGGAATTAGTTGAAAGTATTGCAGGTGCCGCCGACATCAGTAAAGCCGCAGCAGAGAAGGCATTAAATGGAACCCTTGCTGCCGTTGCCGAGGCCTTGAAGAAAGGTGACAAGGTAACACTTGTAGGTTTTGGCACTTTTTCCGTTTACAAACGTGAAGCCCGCACCGGCCGGAATCCCCAATCAGGAAAGACCATCAAGATCCCTGCCAAGAATATTGCTAAATTCAAGGCTGGCTCCAAACTTTCTGAGGCTATCAACTAGACCACCCGCAATCAATTGCTATTGTTTATTCGTTGATTATAGAGTTTTTTTTGAGAAAACTGTCAGACGTGAAGGACTAACGCTTTTCACAGTGGAACGGTTTAACCGTTGGACGAAAGATAGTGGATTGATATTGAATTAAAAAGCCGTACAGTAATTTACTGTACGGCTTTTTTTTATGAGTGCAAAACAATGAGCTTCTGTGGATGAAAAGATTACGATCAGGATACACTACTGGGGCCTGCGCCGCCGCCGCCGCCAAGG
>CAITDH010000215.1 GCA_903891045.1 uncultured Desulfobulbaceae bacterium
ACTCAACCTTCTCACACAGCCACTCCTGAGTCTCAGGATTGAAGGTGGAGTTAACAAAGCACTTCCAGTTTTCATCATCAACAACTGGGAAGTCAGAGCGATAGTAGAATCCTGGATAACGGGACTCTTTACGGAATTCGATATGACGAATATGGGTCTCTACACACCAGATACGATGGTAGTTCTCCCAAGCACGAAGGAGCTCATGCAGATCGCCAGCAGCCATCTTTTCGGCATCTTCACGCAACATCTTCAGGAGATCAAGACAGATGTTCAGAAGTTTACCAGAAGTCATATAGTAGGTTGCAACGCCACCACCATACTCATCGGTTGCCTTCATCAAACGCATCATGATACCTGCTGGTTTGCAGAAATTAGGATTCACGTTTGAAGATGTGGACGCGCCAACAAACTCATGATAACGCTTAACTGGTGCGTAGATCTCATCAGCAAGCTCTTGAGCGGTTTGTTTCAACTCTGGTTTAAAGCTGGCATTGTCACGACAGAACTTCACCATCTGCTTGGCAACAATACGACCCTCAGCATGGGCACCGGAAGAGAACTTATGACCAGATGCGCCAACGCCATCACCAGCGGTGAAGAGACCGTCAACGGTGGTCATACGGTTATATCCCCACTTGTACTTGTGCGAACGAGATGGGTTGGCAACGTTAGGAACCCAATCTTCCTCTGGACCAGAGGTCCAGATACCACAGCAACCGGAGTGAGAGCCGAGCATGTAGGGTTCGGTTGGCATAATCTCAGAACCAACCTTCTCTGGCTCGATATTGGCACCGGCCCACAGACCAGCCTGACCAACAGACATATCAAGGAAATCTTCCCAAGCCTCAGACTCAAGATGCTTCCAATACTTCTTCACTCCCTTCTCATCCATACCGGCTGCTTTTTTCGCATCCAGGAAGGCGTTCAGGGCAACATCAGTTGCCATGTAGATTGGGCCACGTCCTGCCTTCAGCTCATTGAGCATCAAGTGGTTACGCAGACAGGTAGGAGTAACGGCAGACGCGCCATAAGGCATGAACTTCTCAAGCTCGTCTTTTACTGCTGGGCTGTTGGCATAGAACTCACCAAGACCATTCTGTACTTTAGCCTTGAACAGAAGGAACCAGGCACCAACAGGACCGTAACCATCCTTGAAACGGGCTGGGGTGAAACGATTCTCCATCATGGTCAGGGTAGCGCCAACCTGGGCACACATGGTGTAGGTGGAACCGGCATTCCATACTGGATACCAGGCACGGCCTTTACCCTCACCGGTAGAGCGTGGGCGGAAAATGTTAACCGCACCACCGCAGGCAACCAAGGCGGTCTTGCAACGGAATACATGAACTTTATTCTCACGGGTGGAGAAACCAACCGCACCAGCAATCTGGTTGGCCTTGTTCTTGTCAAGCAGCATCTTCACGATAAAGATACGCTCAAGGCAGTTCTCGGCACCAAGAGCGGTCTTGGCTGGCTCAGCAACGATACACTTATAAGACTCACCGTTGATCATGATCTGCCATTTACCGGTACGAACAGGAGTACCACCCTCACGAAGGGTCTTGGCAGGGGCAGCACCGTCAAGGTTGTTGCCCTCGGCATCAAGCTTCCAGATTGGCAGACCCCATTCTTCGAACAACTTTACGGACTCATCCACGTGACGACCACAGTCATAAATAAGGTCTTCACGAACAACGCCCATAAGGTCATTACGAACCATCTTTACGTAATTTTCGATTGGGTTTTCGCCGATATAGGTGTTGATAGCAGAAAGTCCCTGGGCAACAGCACCGGAACGCTCCATAGAAGCCTTATCAACGAGGGTAATCTTCATACCAGCAGGGGCCCACTTCATGATCTCAAAAGCAGTGCCGCAGGCAGCCATACCGCCACCAACGATGAGAACGTCAACATCATGCTCGACGATCTCTGGATTTACCAAGGCAGCAATCTCACCATTTGGTTTATTTGGTAATGCCATATTAAAATCTCCTTAAAATATTAAAAGAGTTTGCATCCAATTCTTCTCATAGGAAGAGCCAGAATTATTTCTTTGGTGTTGGAAGAGCTGATTCAAGAACCAGACACTCATCATCCAGGTTAGCGCCCTTGGTGCTGACGTATGCATTGGCAGCACCTTCAGAGGTGGTACGAACAGGGAACTTGAAACGCTTGATGTTACCATTACGGAACTTGACGGTCCACATGATATCAGAAGCACTGCGCATTGGATGAACCTGACCACCCATAGGTACGAAGTCATCATAGCCGCGAACAAAGATTGCGCCCTGTGGACAAATCTTCACACAAGAATAGCATTCCCAGCAGGCATCTGGCTCCTGATTATAGGCACGCATTTCCTCTTTGTTAAGCACCATCAGGTCGTTGGGACAAATGTACATACACGCTGTTTTGTCGCCACCCTTGCAACCATCGCACTTGGAAGGATCTACATAACTTGGCATAAAAACTACCTCCTCAGTTTATTTTTACTTTTGCGACCCAGAACCGACTGGGCCAACTTAACCACTACAAAAAAACACACTAAACAACCCTCTAAAACAAAAGCAAGAAGGCAGCCACCAAACACGTAACTACCTAAAATAACATAAAAATAAAAGCAAAAGCTCAGACCAACAACAAAATGAACGGTCACTCATTTTTATAGAATTTATCTTATAGTTTGTTGCCAGATAATTGTCAAGAAAATTAATCAACAGAAAATCAATCACCGATACCCGGTCAGATTAATATGATTTTCTTGCCAGAATTTCTCTTGGCTTGGCCCCATCAGCCGGGCCGACGATCCCCTCTTTTTCCATCAACTCGACCAATCTTGCGGCCCGATTGTAACCAATCCGCAACCGACGTTGGACCATGGAAATAGAGGCCTGTCCTGACTCACAAACAATGGTGACCGCCTCATCATACCGTTCATCGACATTCTCATCGCCTTCAATCACGCTACCGCTCTCTTCCTCGACCTCCGCCACCACTGAATCGTCATAACTGGCGCTTCCCTGCTCTTTCAAGAAGTCAACAATCTGCGCCGTCTCCGCTTCGGAGATATACGCCCCATGAATCCGTTGCACAGATTTACCCGAGGCCAGATAGAGCATATCTCCGGCCCCGAGAAGATGTTCAGCTCCCGAGCTATCAATAATCGTCCGCGAATCAATCTTGGATGCCACCTTAAAGGAAATACGCGTGGGGAAATTGGCCTTAATAAGCCCGGTTAGCACATCCACGGACGGCCGCTGCGTCGCCAGGATAAGATGCATCCCCGATGCCCTGGCCATCTGAGCCAACCGGGCAATTGCACCCTCTACATCTTTCGAGGCGACCATCATCAAATCCGCCAGCTCATCTACAATGATAACGATATAGGGTAATTTCTCCTCAGCGGTCTCATTATAAGAGTCAAAATTTTTCACCTTGGCCTCTTCCAGCAAGCGGTAACGCCGCTCCATTTCCCGCACCGCCCACTGCAAGGCCCTGGAGGCCAGCTTGGGCTCCACCACCACCGGATGCAGCAGATGCGGAATCCCTTCATAACCCGACAGTTCAATCCGCTTGGGATCGACCATCAGCATCCGCACCTCATCAGGGGTCGCGTTATACAAGATCGAAGAGATAATGGTATTGATGGCCACACTCTTGCCCGCTCCGGTGGCGCCAGCAATAAGAAGATGCGGCATTTTGGCCAGATCAGCAATAACGGGATTGCCAACCACATCAAGACCAAGGGCAATGGAAAGTTTTGCCACCGAGGAACGATATTTTTCTGTAGTCAGCAGATCCCGGATGTACACCACCTGCCGGTCTTTATTCGGAATTTCAATACCCAAGGCCGCCTTGCCCGGTACCGAACCCACCACCCTGACCGATTGCGCCTTGAGCCCCAGAGCCAGATCATCGGCCAGACCCACAATCTTGTTAATCTTGACCCCTGCTGCCGGGGCATACTCATAGGTCGTTACCACCGGACCGGGCGAGATCCCCACCACCTTGCCAGAGACACCAAAGTTAATCAGCTTTTGTTCCAGTTGTTTGGAGACCTTGTAATATTCCTCATGATCCACCTTATGCTGAACCAAGTCAGGTTTCTCCAGCAAGGATAAAGGTGGCAGCCGCCACTCCCCCCGAGCCAGTGGTCGCAAAGAAAAATTCTCATCCTCCATCAAGACCTCTGGGGTGACCTGCAACTCCTTGACAACCGGCACCCCACCTACAAAAGCAGGCACAGCCTCAACCGCTGGCCCTTCTTTTTTTGCAATTCGCAGCTCTCCCGCCGGAACAACGATGGTTGCTCCTTGGCGCTCATTCTGTCGGACTTTTCGTTGCCCTCCCA
>CAITDH010000216.1 GCA_903891045.1 uncultured Desulfobulbaceae bacterium
AAAAGAAATACGAGGTAGGAAATTACCAAAATGCCTATGAGACATTTGAGTCCTCTCTCAACAAACACGCCACTGGTGCCAATGCCATCCAGGCCCGTTACATGATGGGTGAATGCCTCTACCAGCAAAAAGAATACGATCAGGCTATCCTGCAGTATCAAAAGATCATCTCTAGCCAGCCTAAACATCCGAAGACACCCACAGCCCTCCTCAAACAGGCCATGGCCTTTGAACAACTCTCAGATAAAGATACTGCCAAGATTCTTTACCAGAAAATCATAACATCTTATGGCTCCAGCCCCGAAGCACAACAGGCTAAGAGCAAACTCTCTTCCTTGTAGGAGAGTTCCCGTGTCCAGTGAAACAACGTCTTGACAAAATCCTTGTTATCTCAGGGCTGGCCGAGAACCTGACTAAGGCCAGGGCGCTGATAGGTTCCGGACAAGTTCTGGTCAATGAACAGTTGGCAGATAAAGCTGGTTCTCCTTTTAGCCCTGATGTCATGATTCAGGTCAAGCCGAGTTGTCTTTATGTTTCCAGAGGAGGACTAAAATTAAAAGGCGCTCTCGATGCCTTTAATTATAATCCCGCAGGACAGCTTTGCGTCGATATTGGCGCCTCAAGCGGTGGTTTTACCGACTGTCTGCTCCAACATGGAGCTCGCAAGGTATATGCGGTGGATGTCGGCTATGGCCAACTTGACTGGAAACTGCGTCAAGACCCCAGGGTCGTGGTGATTGAACGTTTTAATGCCCGAACAATCAGTAAGGATCAGCTCCCTGACGCCCTTGAACTGGCCGTTATTGACTCCTCTTTTATCTCGCTGACCAAACTGATTCCGCCCCTACTCCCCCTTTTTGGTGAAGAAATCCATTTGATCGCCCTGATCAAACCGCAATTTGAACTACCCCGTGAGAAGATTCCCAAGGGCGGGGTTGTTGTCGATCCTCTGCTTCACGAAGAGGCCATTACCAAAATTTTGAGTTTCAGCGAAAAAATTGACCTGATCAGCCAGGGAATTGTCCGTTCCCCAATTGTTGGTCCCAAGGGGAATAGCGAGTTTCTGATCTATCTGACCAGAAACTCAAGATGACAAAGAGAATAAAACACCCCACTCTCAACTCATGATATTGAGAAAAAAAGAAGGATCACTTGTCTTACCCGCTCAGAATGTTTATTCTGCCGAAATAATTTATATATCCTGAAGAACTTGAGCACCTTTACCACCTCTAACCAGCATAATCAGCCATGATCAGTATTGCCACCCTTGGGCCCGACGGCTCAGACGGTTGCCAGGCCGCACGCAGATACGCGCCTGACGCTACTCTTTGTTTCTACAACCGTATCCCGGAGATCATTAATGCCTTTGTCAACGAAGAGAGTGATCTGGCCCTCATTCCCATCTACAATACCCGAGAAGGTGAGATCAAAGAATACTTCCGGCTCATGGAGCAACTGGAAGAAGGATACTGGATTGATAATATCGTCCTTCCCATCCACCTTTCCCTTGGCGCCCTGCACCAACAAGACGGAAAGAAAGAGATAAAGACCATCGTTGGTCGGGGCTCTGTCTTCCGGCAATGCGAAGAATATATTGCCGAAAATTATCCAACGGCCACCCTGATGACGGTACAGGATATCGACATGACCCTTGCCGATATAAAGAACCGTCATCTCCTGGATCACGCGGTCATCGAATCAGAAGAACTGTTGTGTAAACATGGCCTGGAGATCCTGGCCAGGGAGGTGGTTCCCCATAACCGCACCCGCTTTGCCGTCCTTGGTTCCAATCTGGCCAGCCAGACAGGGTATGACGCCACAGCCATCATCACCCGACCGCTCAAAGACCGGGTGGGTATGCTTGTTGATATCCTCGGTGAATTCACCAGGCGCGGTATCAACATCCTGGATCTTCGTTCGGAAAATGACATCAAGACCCAGAAACTTCAGATTTACATCGAGGCGGAAGGACACATCGGCGATGAACTGCTGAGCCGGGCCCTGGAAAGTATTGAAAAGAATATTATCCAGGAAGAAGGCTCGCTGAAACTCCTTGGTTCCTTCCCCCGTGTTGATATGCGGGTCAAGAAAATCAAGACCTTCGGCTTCATCGGTACCGGTGACATGAGCAGCTGGTTTGCGGACCGCCTGGAGAATGAAGGCTACCGTACCTTGATGACCGGCCGTTCCACTACCCTGCGACCTGATGAGATGATCCCTCAGGTTGATGTGGTCATCATCTGCGTCCCCATCTCGGTCACGGCTGAGACCATCCGCCAATATGGGGGGCTACTCAAAGATGGACAGGCCCTGATCCTGCTGGCCGGTGAATCTGAGAATACTCTGCGGGCGGCCATGGAAGTGACCCGTCAAGGGGTGGAGATCATGCTGGTCCACAATCTCTGGGGCCCCCAGGCGGTAACCATGAAAGATAAAAACGCCTCTGTGGTGCGAACGCCTCGCAGCGGCAGTTTCTGTGGAGAATTTGAGGCCTTTCTCTATAAGCACGGCGCTGATATCTTCCAGGACACTCCAGACAAACATGACCTGCTTATGGGGGTTGGCCAGAAACTGCCGACCATCATCTCCGTGGCTATGGCCGCAGCCCTCAGGCAGCACGGGATCAACTGCAAGGATATCGGCAGCCATTCCACCCTCACCTCGCTTTACGGTATTCTGGCCATGGCCCGGGTACATAATCAGAATCCCCGTACCTATGCCGAGATCATGGCCACCAGTGGTGACGGCAAAAAAATCGTACGCAGCTTTGCCGAAAATCTTTTGCAGATCATTGATCTTGCAGAAGCAGGAAAGATAACCGAACTCTGTGACCTGATGGATCAAAACCGCGCCTATCTAACGCCCGCTTTTCTTGATGCCAGAATGAAACAGGCCTGGGCTGTCGATGCGGTCCTGACTAGGGCAGGGATGAAGGGAGAAGTATAAGGTGCAAGAAAACCAGGATATTAGAGCTGGCGGGGCCACCAAGATGCCTGAAAAAAATAAACGCTCAGCCAATATCCTCTTTGTCTTGATCCTGGGTTGCTGGCTCCTCCTTCTCTACTTTTACGAAGGGATAAAAGGCCCTGGCTGAGGCCCATTACTCCTTCGGTCGGAAGGAACACAATGTGCCACCCCTGAATCTTTTCAGCAAAAGAACCAGGATGCTCAATAATTTTGTTAATAATCAAGCGTATAAATTTAACCCGTAATACTTTTTCACAAATCGATCCATCCCTATTCAGGAGAAAGACATATGTTTACCCGTGATTTCAGTTATCTTGACGAAGTTCATATCTGCCCTCGTTGTCAGACCGCAATGTCCTGCTGTGAAGCTCCACCTGTCCATGTCGGTGACGGCCTCGGCTGGGGATCAGAAGTCCTGTTTATCTGCTTGAACAATGAATGCCCAGTCTTTAAAAATGGCTGGCAGCATATCGAACTCCAGTATGGCCACAGGGGGTCGTATCGTTGTATGCAGCTGCCAGGAAGCAAAGAACAGAACGTGATGATGGTTGCCAGTGAATATGCCTTCACCGGCAGCATCATTGACACCGAGGCAGTGAAGATGCAAAACACGCGATACGTCAAGGAACAGGAGGCAGTGATCGCCCTTGACACCTGCGTGGAAGGTCACAATCTGGAGCCGATTATGACCCTGATCCTTGATGAATCGGCACGACTAGTCAACAGACAGAAGGCCGTTGCCTGCCTGAGACAGCTCAATGATCTTTCCTGTATTGATCCCATCAGGAATCACACTTTTAGGGACACATCTCTGACCCAGGAGTGTGGTATGATTATCAGTGAAATCCTCAAGGCCCACTTTAAAAAAGAGTGTCCGCACTGTGCCGAGCTCATTAAGGCCCAAGCCCAGAAATGCATGCACTGCAAGGCAGATCTGTAGGTCATTTTTTATGAATAATACCTTGGGAGCAAAACTAGAGTGACACCAGAGGGCAGTCAAAAAACAAGAAAAAAAAGCCACTTCATTCTTTGACTATCCCTGTGATTTTACCCTTGCCAAAACCAGAGCCAACGGGTATATAATGGTGACAATTTATGTGGTGAATGTAGCTCAGCTGGTGGTAGCACTTGGTTGTGGTCCAAGAAGTCGTGGGTTCGAGTCCCATCATTCACCCCACCTATGAAAAAGGAGTTTCAGGCATCTGCCGGAAACTCCTTTTTTTATTGCTAATCGCTGGATCGGTTTTCATGTGTACATTACATCCTTCGAAGAAATCACTGGAAGTTATTGCCTCTTTTTAACGATACAATTAAAACGATATCCCTTGACAGTTGCGTCAATCCTTGATTAAAATATTATTTTATTAAAAACGGTTACGTCATGAAGATGTGTTTCAATATGATACATCTCATGCCTTCATCATGACCTGAGCTTCAAGGGTTGCTCCATTAACCCACCCATTACTACTTTCATAGCTTTTTTCTCTCATTATGTCAGAATCAGCCACATCTCAAGACATCGCCTCTCTCTATCGTTTCATGGCTCAATGCATACAATACCCTGACATAGAGTGGATGAACGATGATTTTTTTCAAGTCTTCTACAATCTCCTGGGCACCTTTGGCGCCATCACCGAAGGCAAAGAGATACGAGATGCATTGGATCAATCGCCAGATTATATCGAAGAACTGCAGATAGAATACACCCGGCTGTTCATCAATGGAGTTCCCCATGTAATAGCCCCACCTTATGCCTCAGTTTACATGGATCAGTCTATTCAAGGAGCCTTTGCCCTTAAAACCCTGACCTTTTATCGGGAAAAAGGTTTTGCGATGGAACAAGACGCCGACCTCCCTGATCATCTTATCCACGAACTTGAATTCCTTTCACTCCTGACCGAAGAAGAAGACCTTGCCGGAGAGGAGGAATTCTTAAGCAAACTGTTTCGACCCTGGTACAAACAATTTTACCCCCGAGTCGCAGAAAAAACGCGCCATCCCTATTACAGGATGGTTGTAACCTTAATTGATTCTTTTACAAAGGAGGAAGAGGAAGATGGCTTTCAACTTAACGAGGCGTAAGTTCCTTCAGACGGCATCCCTGGCAGCAGCCGCGGTACCGCTGTCCAAGGTCGTCTCCGCAGAAACAGGTGTGGCCAAAAAGTCCCTTGAACCAAAGGGAACCATGGGTGACACAACTGTTGTCGGCGGACTTTGCGAGATGTGCTTCTGGCGCTGTCAGCTGGTGGGCAAGGTTCGCGATGGTCAGTTGATGAAACTTGAGGGCAACCCCAAGTCCATTGACAACGGCACGTCCATTTGCGCCCGCGGCAACGCCGGCGTCAAACTGCTCTACGATGTAGACCGCCTGAAATACCCCTTAAAGAACGTCGGAAAACGCGGGGAGCCTGTATGGAAGCGTATTTCCTGGCAAGAGGCACTCGATGAGTGTGGATCCAAGCTCAAGGCCGTTGTTGACACGCATGGCCCTCAGGGGATCTGCGTATTCCCTCATGGCGCCTCTGCTAAATACCCAATGCACTATTTTGAGCGCACGGTGGGCACCCACAATGTGAGCGAGGCATCCTTCTTCCAGTGTCGCGGTATCCGTGATGCCGCCTATGTGGCCACCACCGGCAAGGCACCCAATGAAACCGTTGACATGGCCAACTCCAAGGTCATCTTCCTCGTTGGCAGTCATCTGGGTGAGAACATTCACGTTTCTCATATTAAGGCATACATAAAAGGTCTGCAGGGCGGTGCTAAACTGGTTGTAGCCGATCCACGCTACTCCGCTGCGGCTGCCAAATCCGACATCTGGGTTCAGATCAAACCGGGTACCGATACCGCCTATCTACTGGCAATCATGAACTATCTTGTCAAAAACAACAAGTATGACAAGGATTTTGTGACCAAACATACTGTCGGTTTTGACAAGTTTTCCGAGGCCATTGGTGAATGGACCCTGGACAAGGCCGCCAAAGAGTGTGACATCCCAGCTGCGCAGATCAAGGAAGTGGCTGAGCTGCTTGCTGCCAATGCTCCGAATGTGGCCATCCACCCAGGCCGTCACGTATCCTGGTACGGCAATGACTTCCAGCGCGAGCGGGCCTTGGCCTGTTTGACCGGGCTCCTTGGCGCCTATTATGTCAAAGGCGGTTGGTTTGAGCCCAAGGCGGCAAAACTGGGCAAGACCAGTTGGGCCCCACAAGAGCATGGCAATGAGCATAACCTCAACTTCAACAAGGACAAAAAGGTTTATCCTTTCAATCCTCCCGGCACCCCCACCGAATTGATCCGTGACTGTGCGATCAGCGGCAAGCCTTATCCGATCAAGGGTTGTGTGGTCTGGGGTCAAAACCCCATGCAGACCATCCCTAAACAGGAGAAGATGAAGGCTGTATTCAACGCCATGGATTTTGTCATGTGCGTCGATGTTATGCCCACCGATGTCACCATGTGGGCCGATATCCTCCTGCCTGAGTCCTCTTATCTGGAACGGCACGACGAGATTAAGGCTGGAACCGGCAGAATAAAGGCCGATGATCCATTACCAACCCAGTTCATCGCCCCTCGTATGCCCCTGGTAGCACCCATGTTTGAGCGCAAGGACCAGGTTTATATCACCAATGAAATCGCCAAACGCATGGGCCATGAGAAAGATATTCCGGTCCAGACCCTGGAAGAGCTGGTGGACAAGACCCTGGCAGACTCCAAAGTCACTCTGGCCTCTATCAAGGAAGAGGGTGGTATCCACCTCCAACCTGGAGTGTCTCCTTACACCATGCCCGAGGATTTCAAGGTTCAGCTGTTCAATGAAGAGATCGCCGCTGCCGGTCACCCCGGCGCCCCGACCTATAAAGCAGTGGAAGCAGTGCCTGCCGGATTTGCCCGTCTGCTCTATGGACGTGCCCCGGTTCACACCTTCAACCGCAGCCAGAACAACGTCTGGCTGAATCATGAAATGCCGGACAATCCTGTATGGCTCAATGATGAGGTTGCTGCCAAACTTGGTTTGAAGAATGGTGACACCGTTGGTTTTATCAACAGTGAAGGGGTTAAATCCCGCACCACCACCACGGTCAAGGTAACACCAGGCATCAGAAAAGATGCTGTCTACATGTATCATGGCTACGGATCAGCCAACCCCTTGATGACAGCTGGTGTCGGTAAAGGTGTTGACGATCAGAGCCTGATCACCAAGATTGCCGTTGACCCGGAGACTGGCTGTCATGGTATGCGTAACAACTTTGTTAAACTGACCAAGGATGGCAAAACTCTGGATATTCCAGCTTAACCAAAACCTTGAGCCTTTTTCAGGAGGATATTTTCGATGCAATATGGAATGATCATTGATCTAGAACGCTGTGTAGGCTGTCACGCCTGCGCTATAGCGTGTAAGGCGGAATACGAGGTCCCGGTTGAGTTTGGCCGGAACTGGGTCAAACGCCTTGGACCGACTAAAATGGGAAAAGAGCTTGCCTCTACCTACTACCCCGGTCTCTGTAACCATTGTGCAAAACCACCTTGTGTGGATGCATGCCCTGCCGATAAGGTAGATGTGACCTTTAAAGATGCAAAAACCGGTAAAACCGTCACCCAAGCCGTGGCTGCAACCTGGAAAGATCCTCATAACGGAACTGTTCAGATTGACAAGAGCCGCTGTCTTGGCTGTGGAGCCTGTAGAGACGCCTGTCCGTATGGCGCTCGTTATGTCAACCCGGCGCTGACTGACAATGTCTCATCTGACGGTAAGGCTGATAAATGCACCTACTGCATGCCACGCGTTGAGGCCGGACTTGCTCCTGCCTGCGTTCAGACCTGTATCACCAATGCCCGTATCTTTGGCGACCTTGATGATGCAAATTCTGATGTGGCAAAATATGTGGCCAAAGGCGCCAAAGGGCTGGAGCCCAAGGGTGGCAGCATTGGCCCGAACTCCCGCTACTATGGCAAGAAGAAAGACATGGATCTTCTCTTCCAGGAATCCACCCCTGTGCTTGCCGATATGGGCAGTGTCAAACGCCGCGCGATGATGGCCTCCATGGTCAAACCCGCGATGCGTAAGGCCAGAGACCTTGGTCTTCTTGGTCTAGCCGGGGCCATACTCGTGAAAGGATTGACCGACGAGAAGAAAGACAAATAAAGATTTTGTCTGATTCTCAATCTTCAGTCTGCTGAAAACCAGAAGGGAGCAATAACCAATAAATCGGTTATTGCTCCCTTCTTTTATTCCAGTGTAGAGACCAAACACTTCAAGGGCTACGGATTGTAGTTAAAAGCACTTGAGCGTACAATTCAAGAACTCAGTGAGACCAAGGCAGAATATTTAAGGATGCTCCATGAATTCAACGGGGAGTACAATCAACGACTTGGAGAACTCATTAAAAGGCTCTTGCGTCTGAGGGAAGAACGTTTGGCCGAGGCATCTGAGCAAGACAGCTCTCATCAAGAGGCCTACCAAGAGGCAACAGCTGATTCGGCATCGTTAAAAAAAGAGTATGAAGAAAACATCAAAGAGCCACCCATTGAACTCACAAAAGAGGACAGGGAGGAAATCAAAAAACTCTACCGTCAGGCGGCAAGCCGTTTGTGCCACCCGGATACTGTAGAGGATAGTAAGAAGCAACAAGCGGAAGGAATTTTTAAAGCACTCGGCTC
>CAITDH010000217.1 GCA_903891045.1 uncultured Desulfobulbaceae bacterium
AGGCGTTATGGCCCCAAGGGTGTACTTGTGGACCATTTCATCGTAGTCGAATTGATACTTGAAGGTGTCGTATTCCCCGCCCTTGAATTGAAATGACTGATCATCCGCGCCAGGATTGAGTGCATTAAACTGGAAATGATAGTCTCCCTTGTCGGCATCAAGCAAAACCTGACCAAAGAGGCCGTCACCCATATCCTTGAACTCCTGGAACTTGGAGCTGTTGGCGTTGCTGTCGACCACGCGAGCACCAAGTTCGATAAGGCCATGCACTTCAGCGGCTTCCTCTGCGGCAAAAATGACAGTCGGAGCGGCAAGCGACAACAAAAAAATTGCAGAATATGTTTTTTTAAGCATTGATTGCCCCCTTTATCTGACGAATGTGTCGTCACGGAAATTGGCTGATCCATGGACGGAATGATGGCATGTGAGACAACTGCGGCCTACTACCCGGGTCTGAAAGCCAGCGGCAGCAGCAGTCGGGGCCTTGCCGTTGACCTTCCCGCCAAAGCCCCAGGTCCTGTCATTCGGAAATCCTGGATGGTCACTGGCATCATGACAATCCTGACACAAACTCTGCACCCTCTCCACGAGCAGGCCTGCATGGCGGCTTCCATGCGCCGCGTGACAGATCATGCAGTTCTCTTCAACGGGTGGATGTTCCCAGACAAAGGGGCCGCGTTTGTCGGCATGGCACTTGTAACAAAGCAGGTTGTTGCTTTCGGCATTGATCATGTGGGGGGTAAGGGTGCCATGGGTGTTGTGGCAATCAGAACATTTGACCTTGCCTTCGATAATGGGATGATGCGATATCTTGTTGGCATCGGAACGGATATCTTTGTGGCAGCCGAAACAGACTTCCGGTTGTTTTACGGTGGAGCGGGGCTGATGGATATCATGGCAGGAACTACAGGCGACATCATTCTTCTTGTGCGCCCCCATGTCCCACATGGCCAGATTAGCGGATTTGTCATGGCAGCCAAGGCACTGGTTGTTGAGCTCTTCGGCGATATGTCCACTGTTTTTACAGAAGGCAATGACCGTGCTCTTGGATTGACCGTCAAGATGTTGATTGGTGGAACCGTGGCAGGATTGACAGTTGTTTTTTCCTTGCCAGATTTTGGAGTGGAAGGATGAATTAAAGCTTGCCACTGCCTGCTCATGACATGCAACACAGGGTGTCCCTTTTTCCGCTCCCAAAGCTATCGGCGTTGAATAAAAACCGAGCATAATGCCGCTAAAAAGTAGCAGGGCACAACAATTTGACCATTGCAAAAACTTTGGTGCAAATCTTAACATACTCATCCTCCCTTTTCTTTAAACTGCTTTCTTGTTAAGCAACAAAAACTACCCAGCAAAACATAGTATTGTCTCTATGAGATACTTGCAGCGCATTGAATTGCAAGTATCTGATTTAAAAGTATATCTTCTTTCGTTCAATCAACAACATACTGTCAAAAGTATTTAGCGTTGCAAAAAAATAGGGATGTTAATCCTGAGATAGGTTGTCGAGAGTGGCCTCCAATTATGAGACAGGATGTTAGGGTAAAAAAACACTGTTTATAATCAAGGGGATTGCTTTATACTGTTATGAAGAAGTTGTCGGTAAAGACATCTCTTGATGTATCATAAACTTGATGCGGGTGTAAAGTCCTTCAACACAAAGAAAAAGCCGGCAGTAATTGTTCTGCCGCCTCAGGCAATAGCGGTTCCAGGAGATTTGTATGGGGAAACAAGGCAGTGTCGGTAAAGATAAGAAACTTGGGGTGCTGATCGGTGGCTCCGGCCTGATCGGCGGTGGCATTCTTAACTATTTTAAGACCAGAAACGAAGACGAGTTCGAGCTGCTGGCGCCCAACAGCAAACGTTTGAGTCTGCGGGACCCGAAGGATATACAGCTCTATCTCAAACGGTACACACCGGATTTTATCATCAATACTGCCATCACCGCCATTGACAGTAATCCGTTGCTCACCCTTGAAACAAATTACCTTGGTACGCTCAACCTGGCCAGGGCCGCGGTCGATCTGGGTATTCCCTATATCCATTTCAGCTCTGCCGCAGTTCTGCCGCCGGGGGAGAATCTGACAGAAGATGAGCAACTGAGATTAACCCCAGAGCTTGCCAACTACCCCAAGTCCAAATTACTGGCGGAACTGGCCCTCCAGGAAATGCATCGCACACTCGGGCTTGATTATACCAATATCCGTCTGGCTGTAGTCTATGGTGCGCACGATCATAAGATTCAGGGGTTTCAGCGGATGCTTTTTGCGCTGGCTGATCAAACCATGCCGTTTCTCTTTACCAATCAGCAGGCCATGCATTCTTACTCTAATGCCAAAAAGGTTCCTTTTTTTGTTCATCATCTTCTGAATCACCGGCAGGAATTTGGCGGCCAGACCTTTCACTTTGCTGATCCTCATCCGGCGCTACTGAGCCAACTTATTCTCACGATCAAGTCTTACCTGGAGTTGAAACGGCCACGAGAGATTTTTCTGCCCTATCCTTTGGCCAAGTTCGGGGCCGGTTGCATGGTTGCGTTGACCCGGACGCTGAGACGGATCGGCATTGAGTCCAAGATGCCACCCGAGTTGATGTTTCTAAAGAATTTTTACCAGACGCAGAGTCTCTCGGCGGCAAAACTTAAGGGGTCGAGCTTCGTCGATCCCAGTCCGCAGGCTACCATTTTTACTGAATTGCCGATGTTGATCCAATATTATCTGACGCGCTGGGAAGATCTCAATCTTATTATTCCGGATGATATAATTTTTTTTGATCCGAGCAGACGGGCCGATATCTTTCTGAACGACCCGGAGCAGATGCTGGTATCCCTTGGGGAGGATGTTGCTCAGCCTTTTCTGGATACCTGTACGTGGCCACGGGGTGGTGACGTCGATTCCGAGCCGGGAGACAAATAATGCCAAAACATGATTTGTCAGCAAGAGGGCATGGACAGAAAGGGCGCGCCAATGAATGGTTTGCCTCCTGATCGTGTCATTGGTAGCCGTTTGTGGAGGAGGTAATTGTTTTGCCTCAGTCGGAAATGGACTTTCAGGCCGCTTGCTGTAAGCATGTATCATGCCGTCCTGAATCTATAATTTCAGGGATGCATTTTTGTCGTTTTTGCTTTCTCAGTTCTCTGGCTTTTTCCAACTTTCTGTCTCGTTCTTTGAATATCTCTTGGTCTCTGCCGTTCAGCTTGTCTGCTGGGGTAACGTAGCCAATGGCACTACTGTGAGCCTGACGGTGTTATAATGCTCAATGTACTTTTTTACTATTCTGCGGGCGTCGTCAAGGGAGAGTGGGACACCGCGACGAATGCATTCAGTTTTGATAGTTTTATTGAATCGCTCCAGTTTGCCGTTTGACTGCGGATAATAAGGCGACGTCCGTACATGGGTCATCCCTGAGAACCGGATAAATTCCTTGAAATCCTTGGCAACGAACTGGGGCCCGTTGTCGGAAATGATCCGAGGCCTGGCTTTCGGGTATTTCTCCTTGGCCCTTTCAAGGATGATTTCCACGTCTCGCTCTGTCATCTGCTCTCTGATCTCCCAATGGATGATGGAGCGGCTGCATCCATCGAAAAAGCTGCACAGATAGTAGAAGGTGCCACGGATGTTGAGGTGCGAGACATCCACATGAGGAAGCAACGGCTGAATAAACCCAGATCCTTTGATAGATGGCTTCTGGTTCCACTTCTGCAGCATGCCGGCCTTTGTGAGAACACTCCAGGTGCTTGAGGGGCTGACGGCCATGATATTCTGATCCAGCATCATAAAGGTCAGCCAACGGTATCCCTCAAGCGGGTTGTCCAGAGCAAAAGTGATAATGGCTTCCCGCTTCCAGAATTCGAGCCAAAAATCACGGGGGACAGAGACATTGTGCTCGTTCACTTTGCCGTACCGTTCAATCCAAGTGTAAAACTTGCTCTTTGCAACGGACAACCAGAAAATAAAGCGCTTCAGTGGAATCTCCGCCTTGTCACTCCATGCCTTGGCATAATCAACGACGGCATCGCGAATGTCATGGGGAACCCAGCTGCCGGTTAGAGCTCCCCAAGTTCTTTTTTTAGTTTGATGTGCTCCTCCATCAATTCAGAGAGGACTTCGTGCTTTCTGATCAACTTGGCTTCAAGCTGCTGGATCTTAACTTCCCCAACACGCTTTTGAGGTCGGTTGTCACGGACAAATGCCGCTGCTCCGTTCTCAAAAAACTGCTTCTGCCAGCTATAGAAAATCCTGGGCTGGAGATGATACTCGTCACACAGGTCGGATATACCGCTACATGCTCGACCAAGTGACGCCGTAAAATGGAAACCTTTTCTTCTGGGGTGTAATTGTGACGCTTTTTTCGCATGGACTTTCCTCCGTTCGTGATTGTTTATCATAAATGGACCAAAGGTCCAATTTACGCTGAACCAAAACATAATCACTTGATATCGGAGGCTGCTTGCCCATACTAAAGAATGATGGTCTCGCAAAAAGTGTGTCACACCGGTGGAGATATCCTGAAATTGCTTACCATTATGAGTCGCAATGGCTGCAACAACAAAAGGAGCTTAATTAGATTCTCCTCAGAAAGCATCAATGGCTCGGAATTATAGAGAAAAAATCACAAAGAAGGTGCGGTATGTGCAAGTAATTTCAAATAAACCCTACAAAAGGCTTGCACATGATTCGATATACAAGTGAACGTCAGTTGTCTTTGGAAGGTTTTAGCCTGCCATTTGGTGGAAAGCTGAGCCCGAAGAATCGCTGGGTGAAGTTGAGTCATCAAATACCGTGGGATGAACTGGCCACAGGTTACCACAAGAAGATGAATGCTGATCGCGGGCGACCAGCCAAGAGTGGACGGTTGGTGATCGGTGCGATAATCATCAAGCATAAGCTGAACCTGAGCGATGAAGAAACGGTTCGCAGATCCAGGAAAATCCGTATCTTCAATATTTTGTGGGACTTTCTCGGCATCAGGAAGAACCGTCCTTTGCCCCAAGTCTGTTTGTTGAGATTCGCCGTCGCATGGGCAGCGAGGTGTTTGATACCTTTGAGACAGCTATACTTGTCGAGATTGAAAAGTCCCGCAAGAAGAAGCGGGTGGATGCTGATGAGAACCCCACTCCACCAGTTGTAGAATCTGGTTCTTGCCGGGACGATCAACAGGATATTGACAATCATCCTTGTTGCTCCACAATAGAGAACGCGTCAGCCAGGCCAAGGATTCCGCAGTAGACTCTCCCCAGCCATAAGGGCAAGCTCATCATTGATGCGACGGTGGCTGCGCAGGCCATTCACTATCCGACTGATTTGGGTTTGTTGAACGAGTCGCGAGAGATAACCGAAAAGCTGATCGATTAACTGGCCAAAGAGAGTGGCGTCAGAAAACCGCGAACCTATCGGGGAACAGGCTAGGAAGCGGTATCTGAACCTGGCAAGGAACAAGAAGCCAGGGAAGCGGTTACTCAGGCAAGGAATCAGGCAACAGTTACAGTATGTCAGGAGAAACTTGTCACACTTGGAGCATTTGCTCGATATGCTTGATATTTTTCCTTTGTCTTCCAGGAAGTGGAAGCTGTATTGGGTCATCCAGCATGTCTATGCTCAGCAGTTGGCCATGCACAAGAACCGTGAAAATCGCTGTGATGACCGCATTGTCAGTATTCACAACCCCATGTTCGGCCTATCGTTCGGGGCCAAGATCAGCGTGAGCCTTGTTGATGGTATTGCCATGGTATAAGATCATCTGGGATGGGATGCGTTCAATGAAGGCCATGATTTGCAGGACCAGGTTGAACGATACAAAACACGATATGGCTCTTATCCTGAGACGGTTCTTGCCGACGGGGTTTACAGGTACCAGAGAGAACAGAAAGTACCTGAAAGCTAATGGCATCAGGTACGGCGGCAAACCACTGGGACGCCCAGTGAAGCAAACGGAACTGAATGCTGAGCAGATCAAGCTGGCAAAAGCACAGCGAAAACAGGACGCCTTGGAGCGTATTCCCATTGAAGGGAAATTTGGCCAGGGTAAAAACAGCTACCGACTCAATTGTATCCGTGCCAAGACGGCAAAGACATCTGGGACATGGATCAAAGCCATCTTCCTGGTGATGAAACTTGCTGGGTCTGCTCAAGAATTTGTGTGTCCAAAGAACAGGTGTCATAAAATTCAGATTCTCACGATATTTGGCAGATCAATTTTCGAGGATACGGCTTGAGCTGGAATACTTTGGCTGGCAAATCCAGAGATTCGTCAAGCCAAAGATGATTTTCTGAGGAAGCTCTAAATAATTAAATATGGCTCTACAGGAAACTCAGCTGTCACATGTCTGGACGTCATCCGCATGGCAGTGACACAGAATTTAATTAATGTCATTCCCCGCGCCAAGCGGGAATCCTGTATTTATGCGGTGCTCAGGAATCTTCAGCTGATTTCTCTATAAAGGCACAATAATTAATATTTACTTATCAGGGCGTTATTAACAATTCAACAAGCTTATTTTTTATTATTAACGGAGGATATTATGACAATTACTAAGGCAGAATTAGTTCAACAAATTTATAAAACTCATCCCACACTCAGTAAGACCCAAGCAACAGAGTCAATAGAAGCTTTTCTTCGTATCTCAAAAGATACTCTAATCAATGGCTCAGATCTCCTCCTAAGTGGTTTTGGAAAGTTTAATGTAAAAAACAAGAACTCAAGAAGAGGTCGCAATCCTCAAACTGGAGAGGAACTGACTCTTAATGCACGAAAGGTAATCACCTTTAAGCCCTCTGGAATCCTGCGTGACAAAATAAATAATTTTTAAAAATTTTGAAGTCTATAGCAACAACATACTCTTTTCTTTCTATTTCATTCAGGGCTGGATCAGACATAAGAAGTGGCACCGGAAAAATGAACAAGCCGTTAAGCTGAAAATCTGCTGTCAATAAGGCCCATTAAAGAGCTTAATTATAGAGTAGAAAATGGTAAAAGAAACGAGAAAGAAACACTCTGAAGTGGTATGAAAAAATGGACACTTTTTAAGAGCGGGTTAGATCCCCATCAGGAGGTGTTCAATGACAAAGAAAAGAAAGGATTACCCTCAGGAATTC
>CAITDH010000218.1 GCA_903891045.1 uncultured Desulfobulbaceae bacterium
AACCTTTGGCAAGCAGTTGAAGAAGGTGATGAACGGGCCGCTTTCCACTCGCAAGATCGTGGTGGTCGATTCTGCGGCCCAGCGCTATCTGGCGAAAACGGTGAGTGATGGGGTGGAAGAGACCCTCTTGGCCAATCTCGCCGCCTTTCATCGGGATAATCCGTTACAGAGCGGCCTGTCGAAAGAAGAGCTGCGCTCAGGGCTTGGCAAGCGAGTGGAACAGAAGGTCTTCCAGTTTTGTCTGGGGGAGCTGCTGAAAAAAGAGCTGGTGGTGCAGGAGGAGTCAGAGGTGCGGCTCACCACCCACCGCGTGGCCCTGCAGGCGGACGAAAAGGCCTTGCAACGGGATCTGGAGGAGTGGTACCGGCAGAAAGGGCTGGCCACGGCCACCATCCGTGAAAGCGGGGAACATTTTGCTGATCTCCCGGAAGCCATGGTCAAGGAGGTACTGGCTCTGCTGCTGCGGCAGGGCAAGCTGGTCAAGATCAGCGAGAGTCTCTATTATCACGTTGATACTATTAATGCCCTGGCCCAGGATCTCATTGCCTTCATCAGCCGGGAAGGGGAGATCGATGCCCCGCGCTTCAAGGAGCTGACCGGCCTGACCCGGAAGTTCTCTATCCCCCTGCTTGAGTATTTTGATAAGATCAAACTGACCATCCGGGTCGGCGATACCCGGATCCTGCGTAAAAAAATCTCGTAGAAAGGGTGTGGGGGCTGGTGCCTTTTTGATTTCTATCATGATCTCCCCTTATATCGGTTCTTTCATAAAAAAATCCCTGTTTGACTTTTACTGTTCAATGTGAATAAATCACATTAGATGGTTTGTGTGTAATTTCAGACTGAATATTTTTTTATAGGAGGAAAGCTTCCTCTACTGGCTATAATGGTCATGGTTTTGTGTCAGCCAAAGGAACTTTTTCTACAGTTGGGAAATTCAAGAGAAGGAGAGATTTAATGTTGAAAAATTTTAAGATCGGCTTGCGGTTAAGTCTCGGATTTGCCAGCACATTTGTGCTGCTGATGATTATGGGGGGATTTTCCTTAAGTGTAATCAGTTCGTTGGATGACAAGATCGATAATCTCGTCGATCTCAAAATGGTGCAGACTGAGCAGGCCCATCAGATCAAAGATAATCTCAACATCATTGCCCGAGGCTTGCGTAATATTATCATCGATGACAACAAGGACCACCAGGGTGATGAATTGCGGCGGATTACCGAATCACGCAAGGCGATTGCTGATATTCTCGAAGAGTTGAAAAAAACCGTTTCGAGCGATGCGGGAAAGGCAGGGCTTGCGAAAGTAATCGACTTGCGCATCATTTACGTTAAGCACACCGAGGCCTATATTGAATTGGTTAAGGCAGGGCAGGTCGATCCGGCCAAGAAAATGCTTTTTGCTGAGGTCAGGGAGGCCCAAAAAAACTACATGGCGGCTGTCGATGAATTGGTCGCCCACCAGAATGAGTCGGCAAAAAAAGTAGCCACCAGTGCTGCCGGTGCTGCTACCAGTGCAAAGACAGTTCTCGGCATCATGGTAGTCATCGCCCTGTTCATAGCTGTCTTCCTGGCATTTTTGATAATTCGTTCCATCACTATTCCTGTGAGCAAGGCCGCCTTCCTGGCTGAGACCATGGCCAGAGGGGATTTCAGCACTACGCTCGATATTGATCAGCAGGATGAGATTGGCCTGATGGCGAAATCACTCAATGTCATGGCTGAACAGGTAGGCACTATGCTGAGGGCGATTGGCACTGATGTCAACGAACTTACATCCTCGTCAAATGATCTGGCTGAAGCCTCCAGGAATATATCGTCCTCGGCCCGTGATACGGCCGATAGATCCACTTCGGTTGCCGCTGCCACCGAAGAGATGAGCGCCAATATCCAGTCTATTGCCGCAGCGATGGAGCAATCATCGTGTAACGTCAATATGGTTGCCTCTGCCGCTGAGGAGATGACTTCTACGGTTAGCGAGATTGCCCAGAATGCAGAAAAGGCCCGTTCCATTTCCCAAGAAGCGGTCAATCAATCCCGCCTTACCTCCGAGAAAATGGCTGTTCTTGGTGAGTCGGCCATGAAAATCGGTAAGGTAACTGAGGCCATTACTGAGATATCGGAACAGACCAATCTGTTGGCCTTGAATGCTACTATTGAGGCGGCAAGGGCCGGTGAGGCGGGCAAGGGTTTTGCTGTTGTTGCCAATGAGATCAAGGAACTGGCCCGTCAGACTGCATCGGCTACTGTGGATATCAAGAATCAAATCAGCGAGATGCAGGTTACAACCTCGGCAACGGTTGAAGACATCGAGAAGATTTCCGCGGTAATCATTGAGATTAACAACGTGATTAACGGCATTGCCACAGCCGTCGAAGAACAGTCGGCCGCATCCTCCGAAATTGCCACCAATATTTCCCAGGCGTCTCAGGGGATTGCCGAAGTTAATGAAAATGCGGCCCAAAGTACAGTCGTTGTTGCCGATATCACCCGCGATATTGCCGGCATCAATCAGCAAGTGAAGCAAGTGGGAGACGACAGCAGCCATGTTCAGACAAGTGCCCAGGGTGTGGCTGATTTGGCTGACCATGTGAATGGTCTCATGAGCAAGTTCAAGGTCTGATTTTTTTGCAATCAAGTTCGGTTAAAAACGTGCAAAGCCTGTTTGCTTGTCATGCCAGCACTGCAGTGGAAATAGTAAGTATAAAGGCCTTGTTGCTAGTGATTTTTCTCTCCCGGTCATTCTTTAGTCCGACTGGGAGAGAAAGTATGGCGATCTATTCAATCTCTCCCTCCACCCTTCCTCTGTAACTGCATTTGCCAACCGGATAACTGAAAATTACGTCTTGGCGGGTCTTGTGCGCCCGCAACCCCTTGCTCAGATGAATCTCAGCTCTTGTTTGTCCCGTATGCAATAAGTCGAGCAACAGCGCTATCTGTCTGAATTGCGGTCTGGCCTCCATCTGCCAGCAGCATTTTTCGAGGATGCGACGCTGCAGGGCAGGGTGGCATCTGCAAAACTCTTTGGCGTCTATCTGGATGGTATGATGGGGTGACTCAGGGGAGATTGGCTGAATTGCAACCATAATAACCACCTGTTGCCAGGCCTTGTCGGCCATCTCTTCCAGCAGGTCCTCCTCGTCCTGAAGGATCTGTGTGGTTTGGTGCAGGGTCTGGTGGATAGAGTTGTTAAAATGATCTTGCAGATAGGGCAGGAGGTCGAGCCGCACCCTGTTCCGGAGATAGGTGCGTTCCAGGTTGGAGCTGTCGACACAAAAAGGGATCTGCTGTGTCTGCAGATAGTGGAGCAGGGTCTCTTTCCGTTCGTGCAGGAGCGGACGGATGATCCAGCCATTTTGCAGTTGCATTCCGGACAGTCCTTTTCTGCCGCTGCCGCGGATGAGGCGGATCAGGAGCTCCTCGGCCTGGTCGTCGGCGGTATGGGCCACGGCGATTGCTGTCCCCTGGTATTGTTGGCGCATGGTTTCCAGGGCCTGATAGCGCAAGGTACGTGCGGTCTCCTCAATGGATGTTTTTTCTTGCTGGGCCGCAGTCCTGACATCGACGGTGACCCGTTCAAATCCGGCCTGAAGCTGGTGGGCCAAGGTCTGCACCAGCTCGATCTCCGCTCCGGTTTCAGTAGGCCTCAGGCCGTGATCAACATAGACGGCGACAAATCGGAGCTGCGGCAGGGTGGAACAGAGGATATGGAGCAGGGCCACAGAGTCCGGGCCGCCGGAGACCGCGACGATCACCGTGTCACCGCTTTGCATCAGGGCCTGTTCTGTAATCAGGGCACCGATACGCTGGCGCAGGATTGTCGGAGGGGTTGGTTGTTTCAACGGGGTGTGTCCTGATCGTTATTTTTTGAGGGCCGCCAGGAGCTTTTGCAGGGAAGACCTGGCGTCGCCAAAGAGCATCCTGGTGTTGTCCATGTAGAAGAGTTCATTTTCAATGCCGGCGAAACCGACATTCAGAGAGCGTTTGAGCACAATCACCGTTCTTGCTTTTTCCACATCGAGCACCGGCATCCCATAGATAGGGCTATTGGGGTTGGTCTTGGCGGCGGGATTAACCACGTCATTGGCGCCAATCACCAGGACCACATCGGTGGCGGCAAAATCATCGTTGATATCTTCCATGGCAAAAAGCTGGTCATACGAGACATCGGCCTCGGCCAGCAGGACATTCATGTGACCGGGCATCCGACCGGCAACGGGGTGGATGGCATAGCGTACCTCGACCCCTTGCTCGCCCAGATAGTCAGCAAGCTCGCGGGTGGCGTGCTGGGCCTGGGCCGCAGCCATGCCATAGCCTGGGACAATGATCAGGGAGCCGGCATTGGCCAGGATCGTGGCCACATCCTCCACCTCATATCCCTTCATCGTTCCTGTCGGAATCTCTCCTGTTGCCGCCGCGGATTCGTCTACCTTGCCAAAGGCGCTGAACAGGACATTGGCCAGAGAGCGGTTCATGGCATCGCACATGATCTTGGTCAGGAAGATACCGGAGGCCCCGACCAGTGAGCCGGTAATGATCAGGGCGTTATTGCTCAGGGCAAAACCGGTCATGGAGACGGCCAGCCCCGAATAGGCGTTGAGCAGGCAGATGATAACCGGCATGTCGGCCCCGCCAATGGGAATAACGGCTAGTACGCCAAGACCTAATGAAAAGACAAGGACGCCGGAAATGGCCAGGATATTGGTGGAATCCCGGAAGACGAGCCAGGAAAGGGCAACCGTGGCCAGGACAATGATGCCATTGATGGCCTGCTGCCCCCGGTAGGTGACGGGGCGGCTGGGGATCAGGCCCTGGAGTTTGGCATAGGCCATGAGGGAACCGGTAAAGGTCAGGCCGCCGATGATCAGAGACAGCAGGAGGGTAAGCAGAGTGAAAGGGGTAAATCCCGTGCTGTTGCCCTGGAATTCGGCCAGGCCAACAAGGGCAGAGGCGGCGCCGCCGCAGCCGTTGAGTAGACCCACCATCTGGGGCATGGCGGTCATCTTCACCTTGATGGCGATATATGCGCCGATAACCGTGCCAATAATTATCCCGCCAATGATCAGGGTGAATCCGTTGATTTCAGGGGCGGCCAGGGTGGCGCCAATGGCCGCACCCATCCCGATCATGGACAGGAAATTGCCCTTTTTAGCGGTGTCGGGTGAACTCAGATATTTGATGCCGATCATGAACAGGGTGGCGGCAAGCAGATAGATGAGATTGATGATGTGCTGAGACATAGGGCATCCACTGTTCTCTGTTTTTATGAAGGTAGCCGACAGGCCAATATCATGGGTAGCGCAGGCTTCGTTTTTGTTATTTCTTGAACATCTGCAACATCCGATGGGTCACCAGGTAGCCGCCAACCACATTGATGGTGGCAAGAATGACGGCCAGGAAACCAATAACGGAGATGGAGTTGAACGATTCAGGATGTCCCGTGGCCAGAAGGGCGCCGAGGATGGCAATGCCGGAGATGGCATTGGAGCCTGACATCAGCGGGGTGTGCAGGGTTGGCGGTACCTTGGAGATAAGCTCCGCTCCGGCAAAACAGGCCAGGATAAACATGGTCAAGCCGATGATGATTGTTTCTGGATTCATCTTTTTTCTCCTCTTATATCTTCGCTCCAGCCATCATTTGCTGGTCAGTTCATGGATGACCTTGCCGTCTTTCGTGACCAGGGAGCCCCGGGTGATCTCATCCTCCATATTCATCTGGAAACCTTTTTCGTCACAGAGATGGAGGAGGAACTTTTCGATATTCCGGGAAAGCATCTGGCTGGCATGGAAAGAGAGGGAGGACGGCAGGTTGCTGTGGCCGATGATGGTCACCCCATGGGCGATAATGGTCTGGCCGGGCTGGGTCAGGGCGCAGTTGCCGCCCATTTCAGCGGCAAGATCAACGATGACCGAGCCCGGCTTCATGCTGGCCACCTGTTCCTCGCTGATCAGGATTGGCGCCTTGCGACCAGGAATCAGGGCGGTGGGGATGACCACGTCCGACTTGGAAATGTGCCGGCTGATCAGCTCCGCCTGTTTCTGTTTGTATTCGTCGGACATCACTTTGGCATAGCCGCCGCCCCCGGAACCGTCCTCATTGACCGGGACCTCAATGAATTTGGCCCCTACCGAGTGTACCTGCTCCTTGACCTCTGGCCGGACATCAAAGGCCTCGACCACACCACCCAGCCGTTTGGCGGTGGCGCAGGCCATGAGCCCGGCAACGCCTGCGCCAATGACCAGCACCTTGGCTGGGGCAATGGTTCCGGCGGCGGTCATGAGCATGGGGAAGAAGCGGTTGATGGTGTCTGCGGCCAACAGTACGGCCTTGTAGCCGGCGATGGTGCTCATGGAGCTGAGCACGTCCATGGATTGGGCCAGGGTGGTCCGGGGGATGAGATCGAGTCCAAAGGAGGTGATCTGTTTTTCCGCCAGTTTTTTCACCAGATCAAGTCTGAGGGCAGGCTGGAGGATGGCGATAAAGACACTGCTGTTTCTCAGCACCTCAACCTCTTCCAGGGAAGGGGGCCGTACCTTGACCACGCAATCGGCTTGTTCGGCAAGTTTCTGGGCAGAGCTCACCAGGGTGGCGCCAGCCTGCTCGTATTCCTGATCACTGTATCCAGCACTGCTTCCTGCGCCTGCCTCGACCAGGACGGCAAACCCTTTCTGCGATAAACGTTTGATTGAATCAGGGATGAGTGCGACCCGGTGTTCCCCTTCTTCTGTTTCCTTCAGGATGGCGAGTTTCATCATCATTTGTGGGGTTGAGTTGGAAAGACATGAAGCTGCGGCAGTCAGTTTGGCTTGGTCGTCTCCTGTAATTGAGAAAGCAATCGGCTGTGGATATTGTCAAAACCGCCGTTGGAGAGGATGGCGACCACATCCCCTTCTTTCAGGGTGGTCATGAGGTGGGCAAGGATGGCGTCGGTATCGGCAAAGGTGCGGGCGTCCAGTCCCCGCGCCTGCAGGTCAGAGGCCAGCTGCTCCGATGAAAACAGTTCCTCTGCCGGGACATTGTCCAGGGGGATTGGTCTGCGGATCAGGGTCAGATCGGCGGCGTCAAAGGCGCTCACGTAGTCCTGCTGGAAGATCGCCCGCCTTGAGGAGTTGGTTCTCGGCTCAAAGACCGTTACCAGCCGCTGACCCGCATAGGCCGCTTTCAGGGCGGCAAGGGTTTCGTGCACTGCTGTGGGATGGTGGGCGAAATCGTCAATGACGGTGATGCCGCGCTCCACACCGCGCACCTCCTGGCGTCGTTTGACCCCGCCAAAAGTGCTGAGGGCGGTGTTGATCTGTTCAGGGGCAAGACCGATCCGATGCAAGACTGCCGTGACGGCCAGGCTATTCAGACAGTTATGGCGGCCAGGCATACGCACTGCCAGCTCGGCCCACTCCTGACCCTGGTGGCGGACCTGGAAGCTGGTCATCCCGAGTCCGGCGCGGATATCAGCAAGCGACCAGGTAAGTTCCGGGCTGAATCCATAGCCCTGGACCTCGCAGGGGGCATCGGCCACAATCTCGGCTACGTTTGGATCATCGAGATGGGCGACGATCAGGCCGTCTTTTGGCAGCAGGGCCACAAATTTACGGAATGAGCGTTTGATGGCGTCAAGATCGGCGAAGATATCGGCATGATCAAATTCAACCGAGGTGATGATGGCAATGTTGGGCCGATAATGGAGGAACTTGGAGCCTTTGTCAAAAAAGGCGGTATCGTATTCGTCGCCCTCCACCACAAAATGGGGACCATGACCGAGGCGGAAATTGGCGTCAAATTCCCGGACAATCCCTCCGATCATAAAGGAGGGGTCAAGCCCGGCCCGATGGAGTGCCGAGGCCAGCAACGAGGAAGTCGTGGTCTTGCCGTGGGTGCCGGCCACCACCAATGAGGTGCGGCCACTGATAAAGAAATGGGCCAGGGCCTGGGGGAAGGAAAGATAGGGGATGGCGGCCTCTGCCAGCCCATGGGCCTCCAGGTTCATGCGGGTGATGACATTGCCGACAATGACCAGGTCGGGCCGGGGTTCCAGATTCTGTGGGCCATAGTCGCCGGCAGCCTGAATCCCTTGTTCGTTGAGGAAGTCAGACATGGGCGGATAGACCCCGCTGTCGGAGCCGGTCACTCTGTAGCCGGAGGCCTTCAGCATCCCGGCCAGCGCCGCCATACCGGTGCCGCAGATTCCCATGATATGGATGTGGCGGATCTTCTCCGGTGCCAGATTGAGTTTCGGGTCCAGTTCCATCATCCCTTGCGCACCGTTTCTTTGATCGTGTTGTAGATTTTGTCAAAGGTCTGCTCAAAGGTGGCAGGGGTCAGTCTACCCACCTCAATGAATTTGATAACGATTTCTTTGGCAACCTTGAGCAGGGTTTCATCAGAGACGGGCCGGTCGGAAGGGGTGTCAACGGTTCTTTCTGGCATGATTTTAGAATTATTTGAATAAGATTAAATTGTTTCGCAATGTTGTGAGGTTGCTGTCAACTTTCGGTCAACTGATGCCGCCTCTGCTGGGGGAAGAAGGCCAGTTCGTCACGAGACAGCAGAGGCGGTGTTTGCAGAAATAACGGTCAAGCCATCCCTGTAGCTCTTGATTTTTACTGTAGTTATCCGAGTTTTGCCAGAGCAATTTTATGAATGTGGCCAGGAGCCCCGGAAAATGGTAAAGAAAGTTGTTTGAGGGAATTTTACAGCGGTTATTACAAAGGAAAGGAACAGATGGAAAAACATGAATTAATTGGTACCAGCGTCTTATTCGGTGGTCTGCCGGAAGAGCAGCTTGAGGCGGTAGCGAAGATCGCTGTTGAAAAGAAGTTTGGCAAGGGTGAGGCGGTGTTTTTTGAAGGGGATCCCGGTAATGGCTTCTATATGGTTGCCGAGGGCAAGGTGAAGATCTTCAAGATGTCCTTTGCCGGCAAGGAGCAGATCCTGCATATCTTTGGGCCGGGGGAGCCTTTTGGCGAGGTGCCGGTTTTTCATGGCCAACCTTTTCCGGCCAGCGCTGAGACTCTGGTGAAAAGTACCTTAATCTTCTTTCCCAGGGAGAAGTTTATTGCCCTGGTCAATGATAATCCCTCTCTGGCCCTGAATATGCTGGCCGTCCTGTCAATGCGCCTGCGCCGTTTTGTCGATCAGATCGAGAACTTGTCCTTGAAGGAAGTGCCGGCAAGGATTGCCGGCTATCTGCTGTATCTGCTGGAGGAACAGAAAAGTGAGGACAGTGTTGAACTGGAGATATCCAAGGGGCAACTGGCAAGCCTGCTGGGGACTATTCCTGAAACCCTCTCCCGCATCTTTGCCAAGATGAGTGACGAGGGGCTTATTGCCGTGGATGGCAAAAAGATCCGTATTCTTGACCGGAAGGCCTTGATCGATAGATAAAAGGAACGTTGCAAAGGCTTGCTTAGAGTTCGCTCCTGTTTTTAGATGGCTTTTTCCCACCGGCAACATATTTCTTTTCATTGGAAGGCTTTATCCTGA
>CAITDH010000219.1 GCA_903891045.1 uncultured Desulfobulbaceae bacterium
TGACAACATTTTTTCTTCATCTTTTTAGCGTCACCCATTTTCAGACCTCGTAACTATTTTTTTTCCGGGGCAGGGGCAGATGCGGCTGCAGGGGCTGGAGCTACTTCTTTCTTTGCAGCTGCAGGGGCTGCTTCTTTCTTTTCAATAGAGATCAACTCCACATCAAAAAGGAGGGCTGAATTAGGCTCAATCACTGGTGGCGCTCCCTGCTCACCATAGGCAAGGTTGGAGGGAATAGCAAGTTTGTACTGGGAACCGACAGTCATCAGCTTCATGGCCTCACTCCAGCCAGGAATCACCTGATCGACACCAAAGACAGCAGGCTCACCCCGTTTACGGGAATCGTCGAAAACCTTACCATCAACAAAAGTCCCGGTATAATGCACCTTAACCTGCGCTCCATCCTTTACCTTCTCGCCGGTGCCTTTTTTCACTTCTTCATACTGCAGGCCGCTCTTGGTGACAATAACTCCTTTTTTCTCTTTATTCTTGGCAAGATACTCCTCACCAATCTTCTTGTTTTTTTCCTGCATCTCTTTTAACTGGGCAGCCTGTTTTGCCTGCATCTTTGTCGCAAACTCTTTTTGCACCTGGGCCACTTCTTCAGGAGTTATCAGCTGTTTATTTCCTTTAAAGGAATCGGTAAGCCCCTGGACCAGACGACCATAATTAACATCATCCTTCATCCCCTTAAAATAGGTTCCTACATCCAACCCCATACTGTAACTGAGCTTATCCTGAAAAGTCTTTAGTTCAGCCGCAGGTTTATCCTTGTCAGCTGCCAATCCCAGGGCCGGAAACAGCAACAGGGCCATCAAAGCAAATACCATCAATCTGTTCATTACCATCATCTCCTTTCATAAATTTTATCTCAACAACATTGATCTGCCTACTACCTACTTACGCAAACACTGACAAACATTCTTTGTACTTCAGCAAGCAATCTCTTGCAACAGACAATTTTTCAAATTACCCAAAGCTACAAAACAACCAGCGTAATCCCCCGATTTCCTTTATTGAGATTAACATTGGTTGCCAGTTGCGGAAACCGACGCAGCAGATCTCGGGTCGGCCCTGATTTCGACCTAAAGTCTTCACCAGGAATAAAGGTATTAATCTCACCATTCCCTTTGAGATATGCCAACACCTTCCTGCATTCGACGCCAATAACGCCACCCTTGCCACTGGCGCCGTAGCCATGAATTACCGTCAGGACACGCAGGTTGTGCTGACGGCCATCTTCAAGCTCCATCTGCAGTTTCCGCAACGCGCTCTCAACAAGAGGTTTGCCCAATTCAAGGTTGACCACCTTATGAAAAATGCCAGCAGCTACTGTTCCTGACGGGAAGTCCTGTTTTCCCCCACAGAATGGACAAATGGGCAGACCGTGAGCGATATCATTGCCGCAAACCTGACAAAGGATCATAGCAAGCGCTCCCCTACACCCTTCGCACTGAGATCACCGACTCCAATTGCCGCAAATGTTGCAGCAGTATCTGCAAATGTTCCAGATCGGCCACCTCCAGGGTTATCTGCAGCTCAACGATGCCGGTAGGAGTAATCCGGGTGGGAATACCGAGGATATTGGCATCATCAGAATTAATGGCAGCGCTGATGGTTGCGACAATGCCCCTTCTATTTTCGGCGCTCACCAAAATCTCCACTCGATGCTGGACACTCTGGACGCCAGACCAGGAAACCGCTATCCAGCGCCTGGGATCAGTAGTGAGCAGGTTTTCACAGCTTGCCTTGTGCACCGAGATACCACGACCGGTAGTAATAAAACCGATAATAGCATCGCCTGGTACCGGATGGCAACACTGGCTTATCTTCACCAGCATATCGTCAATACCATCAATACTGATAACCGAATCGCCTCCATGGCCACCAGGCTTCTGCTGACTCGCCATCAAGGCGGCTATTTCCTGGGGAGTCGGCCCGCCAGCTTGTAGCGTCTCATCACGAAATTCAGGGGGCTGGAGCGCCTTGACCAGACCCTGTACCGTCACAACTCCGGTCCCCACCTTCGCCAGCAGATCATCCAGGGAATTGCAGCGCAGCTCTTTCAATAGCAATTTAATATGACCACTCTTGACTATCTTTTTCAGGGTGGTCTCATGCCGCTTCAGCTCCCGCTCACAGATCTCCCTGCCAAGATGCAAGGCATGCTCTTTCTCTTCCCTGTGCAACCAGGAACGAATCCGGGAGCGGGCTCGACTGGTCTTGACCAGGCTCAGCCAACCCCGGCGGGGACGCTGGGTCTTTGAGGTAATAATCTCAACGATATCACCATTCTGCATTTCATACTTTAAGGGCACAAGACGATCATTAACCTTAGCCCCCACACAGCGATCCCCCACCTCAGTATGGATGGCATAGGCAAAGTCAAGGGGACAGCTCCCCAGGGGAAATTCCTTAACTTCACCATTTGGAGTCAGGGCATAGACCTCAGGGGTATAGAGTTCTCCCCGGACACTCTCCAGAAATTCCCGCGGATCTTCAACCTCCTGTAAAGAGTTCACCAGTTTTTTCAGTTCCCGGAAGAGCTTGGCATCATTACCGCCAATCTTCTGCCCTTCCTTATAGGCCCAGTGCGCAGCAACACCCTCCTGGGCAATCCGGTCCATTTTCTCAGTCCGGATCTGGACCTCGATAAAATTATTCTGCGGCCCCACCACCGTGGTATGCATTGACTGATAGTTATTGGCCTTGGGAGCGGAGATAAAGTCCTTGACCCGGCCAGGAACAGGCGCCCAGTTCTCATGAACCACCCCAAACACCGCATAACACTCAGCCACCGTATTGACAATGATGCGAAAGGCCACGTTGTCATAGACCTGCTCAAAGGGGATTTTCTGGGCCAGAAGTTTTTTATAGATAGAATAGATATGCTTGGGACGACCAATAATACGAACCGGAAAGATTTGGCTCTCAGCAAGTTTTTCCTGAATGATATTAATTACTTTTTCAACATATTCTTGTCGTTCCGCAAACGATCTCTCCAACTTGGCACTGAGTTCAAGATACTCCACAGGATGAAGATAGCGAAACGACAGATCTTCAAGCTCACATTTCAACCAGTCAATACCCAACCTGCTGGCCAGAGGCGCATAAAAATCGAGGGTTTCATGCGCCATCTCCCGTCGATAGTCACTGTCTTGCGTCTCTAGGGAACACATATCCTGGAGACGGTCAGCCAGCTTAACCAGAAGCACGCGGATATCAGCGGCAATGGCCAATAACATCTTGCGGACATTCTCCGCATGATGCACCAGCTGGCTGTTATAATGAACACTAGTAATCCGGGTACAGCCATCAACGATCTCAGCCACACTCCTGCCAAATCCCTTGCCCAGTTGTTCAAGCGTTATCCCCTCTTTGAGGACGCCATGCAACAGACCAGCAATGACCGTGTCCAGGTCAAGATGCATGGAAGCAAGGGTGGAAGCCACCTCCAGGACATGCTCCAGATAAAGTTCACCTGAAAAATGTTTCTTACCCCTATGCACCTCGACCGCAAAATCCCATGCTTTATCAATGGGATCTAGATCAACATCGTGAAGATATCCTCTGGCAATGGTCTTCAGACCGATAACACCGGGCATGGATGCGGTCATGACAATTCTATCGCTCCTGCGCTGCCAGCCATGGCGATCTGATTCAGCAGATAATCGACAACCTGATCCGGGGCAAGTTCCACGGTCAAGCCATCACGGCGATGACGGATCTCGACGACGCCCTCTTTGCCCAGGCGAGCGCCAACCGTCACCCGGAAGGGAATACCCAGCAGATCAGCATCCTTGAACTTGGCGCCAGGCCGTTCGTCACGATCATCAAGAAGCACCTCCACCCCTTGTCCCTGCAACTGCGTGTACAGCAATTCCGCCGCCTCGGTTACCATCACATCCTTGATGCCAAGGTTGAGGATGATCACCTGGACCGGGGCAATGGCCACCGGAAAAATAATCCCATTCTCATCATGATTCTGTTCAATAGCCGCCGCGACAATGCGACTGACGCCGATGCCATAGCAACCCATGATCAGGGGTTTTTCCTGGCCATTTTGATCCTGAAACACGGCCCGCATAGCCGCTGAGTAAACCGTTCCCAGCTTGAAGATGTGGCCAACCTCAATACCCTCAATCTGACCCAGCTTGCCGCCACAATGCGGACACGGATCATCATCTGCTATCTGCCGCAGATCGGCAATGGCTGCCACCTCAAAATCGCGGCCCATATTGACATGCCGAAAATGGTAGTTTTTTTCACCTGCACCCACCACGAAATTACGCATGGCCGCCACTTCGTGGTCAGCCACCACCTTTATGGTCAGTCCAATAGGGCCGAGATAACCGGTGGGTACACCGGTTATCTCAAAAACTTCCTTATCCTCAGCCAATTCCAGATCTGACGCCTGCAAAAGGTTTTTGAGCTTTACCTCCTGCACCTCCCGATCACCCCGCACCAGAACCGCAACCGGATACCCCTGTTGCCCCTGCCCTGTCACCTTGTAGATCAAGGTCTTAACCAGCAACTCCGGCCCAATACCCAAAAACTCACAGACAGCCGCAACCTTGCGTTTGCCTGGAGTCTCAACCTTTTCAACGGCAAGCAGGGGTTCCTGATTCTCCCCTGGCCGGGCCTTGATCGCCGCCTTTTCCACATTGGCCGCATAGTCACAAGACTTGCATACCACCAACGTATCCTCGCCAGTCTTGGCCAGGACCATGAACTCGTGGGAGAAACTGCCGCCGATGCTGCCGCTGTCTGCCTCCACCGCCCGAAATTGCAGACCACAGCGGGTAAAGATACGCTGATAGGCTTCGTACATCTTCTGATAGGAAACACCCGCCTGCTCATCATCCACATCAAAAGAGTAGGCATCCTTCATGATAAACTCGCGGCCGCGCATGAGTCCGAACCGGGGCCTGATCTCATCGCGGAACTTGCTCTGGATCTGATAGAGATTCAGCGGCAGTTGCCGATAGGAGCGCACCTCACCCCGGACCAGGTCGGTGATCACCTCTTCATGGGTCGGCCCCAGACACGATTCCCGGTCATGGCGATCCTTAAACCTAAGCAGTTCCGGCCCGTACTTCTCATAGCGCCCGGTCTCCCGCCACAGATCCGCCGGCTGGACCATAGGCATCAGTAGCTCCTGGGCCCCGGCGCGATTCATCTCCTCGCGGACAATCCGCTCCACCTTGCGGATGGCAGCCA